>JAFACJ010001038.1 GCA_023425615.1 Actinomycetes bacterium | reverse complement strand
GAACATGCTCCTGGGCCCGATCGCCGCGCTCACCGACCGGATCCGCGACGCCATCCGCTCCGCCAAGAGCTGACCTCCCGGCCGGCCCTCCCGCGGGAGAGTGAGCAAAACCCGGTTTTACCCCATGCCCTCTACCGGGCAGCGTAAAGGCATGACCGCTCAACTCGTCTGCTCTCTGTGCGAGACCCCCGACAGCCAGTGGCTGCTCTCCTACACCGAGGCCGATCCCACCGACGAGGGCACGAGGGAGGCGCTGCTCACACTGGGCAACGGCTACCTGGCCACACGGGGAGCGGCACCGGAGGCCGTGGCCGACGGCGCCCGCTACCCCGCCACCTACGTCGCAGGCGTCTACAACCGGCTCACCTCCCAGGTCGACGACCGCGCCCGCGACGACGAGAGCATCGTCAACCTCCCCAACTGGCTGCCCGTCACCTTCCGCGCCCGCGGCGGCACGTGGTTCTCCCCCGACGGCCACGAGATCGAGCACCGGCACGACGTGCTCGACATGCAGCGCGGGCTCCACCTCCGCGAGGTCTTCGTCCGCGACCCCGCCCAGCGCCGCACCCACATCAAGCAGGAGCGCCTGATCTCACTGAACCGGCCGCACGTGAAGGCGCTGCGCACGACCATCACCCCCCTGAACTGGGAAGGCGTCATCGAGGTGCGCAGCACGCTCGACGGGGGCGTCGTCAACGACAACGTCCCCTCGTTCGCGGCGCTGGCCAAAGAGCACCTCACCGAGCCCGTCACCGGCCGGTACGGCGACACGCACTGGCTCTCCACCCGCACCAACCAGTCAGGCATCCGCATCGCCCAGGCCGCGCGGATCTCCCTGCACCGCGACGGAGAACCGGTCTCCGCGGTGTCGCAGCCGACCGAAGGACACCGCCAGGTCGGCGAGGAACTGCACCTCTCCCTCGACTGCGGCTCCTCCGTGACGCTCGACAAGACCGTCACCACCTACACCTCGCACGACAACGCCATCTCCGAGCCGGTCGAGGCCGCGCGCGTCGAGCTCAGTGACACTCCCGGCTTCGACGCCCTGCACGACGAACACCTGCTGGCTTGGGAGCACCTGTGGAAGCGCTTCCACCTGTCCTTCCAGGGCGACGACGGGACCGCCGAACGCCGCGCCGTCAACCTCCACCTCTTCCACGTCACGCAGACCCTCTCGCGGAACACCGCCGACCTCGACGTGGGCATCCCGGCGCGCGGACTGCACGGCGAGGGTTACCGAGGGCACATCTTCTGGGACGAGCTCTTCGTCTTCCCGCTGCTCAACCTGCGCATGCCGGAACTGACCAGATCCCTGCTGCTGTACCGGTACCGGCGCCTGCCCCAGGCCCGCCGCCTGGCGCGGGAGATCGGCGCCTCCGGCGCGCTCTTCCCCTGGCAGAGCGGCAGCGACGGGCGGGAGGAGACGCCCCCGTGGTTCTTCAACCCCCTGTCCGGGAGGTGGATGCCCGACAACTCACGGCGGCAGTACCACATCAACCTCGCGGTGGCCTACAACATCTGGCTCTACTACGAGGTGACCGCCGACGTCGATTTCCTGGTCGCCTACGGCGCCGAACTCCTCATCGAGATCGCCCGCTTCTGGGCGTCGCTCGCCGAGTACGACCCCGAGGACGACCGCTACCACCTGCGGGGCGTGATGGGCCCCGACGAGTTCCACGACGGCTACCCCGACAGCCCCGGAAGCGGCCTGGACGACAACGCCTACGTCAACATCATGACCTCCTGGGCGCTGGCCCGCGCCCTGGACGCGCACACCCTCCTCGGCGGCCACCACACCGAGGAGCTGTGGCAGCGGCTCGGCGTCACCTCCGAGGAGTTCCAGCGCTGGGACCACATCAGCCGCAGGCTCCACGTCCCCTTCCTGCCCGGCGGCCTGCTCGGCCAGTTCGAGGGCTACGCCGACCTCGCCGAACTGGACTGGGACGGCTACCGCGCCCGGTACGGGCGCATCGGCAGGCTCGACCTCGTCCTGGAGTCCGAGCACGACTCCACCAACCGCTACAAGGCCTCCAAGCAGGCGGACGTCCTCATGCTCTTCTACCTCCTGAGCGCCGAGGAGCTCACCGCGCTCCTGGAGCGGCTCGGCTACGACTTCGACCCCGCCTTGATCCCCGAGACCATCGCCTACTACAACGCCCGCACCACCCACGGCTCGACCCTCAGCCGGGTCGTGCACTCCTGGGTGCTCTCCCGCGGCAACCGCCAGGACTCCTGGCTCCAGCTCCGCCGGGCGCTGGAGGCCGACCTCGCCGACACCCAGGGAGGCACCACCCGCGAGGGCATCCACCTGGGCGCGATGGCCGGGACCGTGGACATCCTGCAACGCGCCTACACCGGCCTGGAGACCCGCGCCGACGCCCTGCGGCTGCACCCCTGCCTGCCCGACACCCTCAAATGGCTGGACTTCGACCTGCGCTACCGCGGTCACTGGCTGCACTTCCAGATCAGCCACGAGCACGTGCTGGTGTACGCGCGCCCCGGCTCCGCCGCGCCCATCGTCCTCGTCATCGACGAGCGCGAGCACGTCCTGCGCGGCGGGTCGCGGATCCTGCACCGGCTGGAGGAGCGGCCCGGTCAGTCGCCCGGCTGCCCCTGACCGCCCTCCTCACGCGGACGCTTGATCACGGTCCCGGCGTGCGCGCGCGCCTGCGGGTCGCGGCGGGACTTCACCAGGCTCGCCACCGTCGTGACGATGAGGATCACGGCGATGACGCCGAGCGAGAACGGCGTCGTGACCGCCGGTATCGCGTCGCTGATGCCGTGCGCCCAGTGCAGGACCAGCTTCACCCCGATGAACGCCAGGATCAGCGACAGCCCCGTCGAGAGGTACACCAGCCGGTCCAGCAGGCCGGTCACCAGGAAGTACAGCGCCCGCAGCCCGAGGAGCGCGAACGCGTTGGCGACGAACACCAGGTAGCCCGACTGGGTGACGCCGAAGACCGCCGGAATGGAGTCGAGCGCGAAGAGGACGTCCGTGCCGCCGATGGAGACCAGCACGATGAACAGCGGCGTCACCACGCGCCTGCCGTCCACCTCGGTGACCAGGCGCCCGCCCGCGTACTCGTCGGTGACAGGGAGGAGCCGCCGTGTCGCCTTCACCAGCAGGTTGTCCTCCACATGGGGATCCTCGTCGCGGTGCCGGAACAGCTGCACGGCCGTCCACAGCAGCAGCAGGCCGAAGATCAGGAACATGAAGGAGAACAGCGACAGCAGCGCGGCACCGAGCACGATGAGGACCGACCTGAGCGCCAGCGCCAGCAGGATCCCGAACGTCAGGACCTCCTGCTGGTACCGGTCGGGCACCGCGAACGTCGACATGATGATGACGAAGACGAAGAGGTTGTCGACCGACAGGCTCTTCTCCACGATGTAGCCGGCGAAGTACTCGCCCCCGTGCGTCCATCCCGCCTGGGTGCCCAGCACCAGCCCGAACACCAGCGCCACCGCGAGATAGAACAGCGACCAGGCGGTGGCCTCGCGGAACCCCACGTGGTGCGGCCTCAGCACCCCCATGCCCAGGTCCAGGGCGAACAGCAGGACGATCAGGCCGATCGTCAGGGCCCACCCCAGGGCCGAAACCTCCATCTCGTCCTCCCCATCCTCATCACGGGTGACATCGCACCCCTACCCCACGAACGCCTCCGCCCCCGGGGAAGTTGCGGGGAGGCCGGGGGAAGGCCGGGGGAAGGAACCGTTCCTACCTTTCCCTCATCGGTCGGCGCCGGCCACCGATCGCGGCACGGGGCCGCGGGCGGCGCGGACGACGAGAGGAACACACCCATGAGCACCAAGACGGCACGGGGCCCGATCAACGGGGTCGACACTCCCACGCTGTTCGCCACGATCAACGCGGTGAAGGCCGACCCGGCCCTCGCTCAGTTCCAGTTCCGCGCCTCCAACCGGTGGGTGTCGGGCACCCACAACCGCTCCGTCATCCGCGGCTTCTACGGCGCGGGGGGCGAGGACGTCACCCGCACCGAGGACTTCGTCTACGACGCCGACCACCCCGCCGTCCTGACCGGGACGGGCCAGGGCCCGACGCCGGTGGAGTTCCTGCTGCACGCGCTGGCGGCCTGCATCACCTCCGGCCTGGCCAACATCGCCTCCGCGCGCGGCGTCGAGCTCACCGAGATCGAGTCGACCGTCGAGGGCGACATCGACCTGCTGGGCATCCTCGGCCTGTCGGAGGAGGTCCGCAACGGCTACCAGGCCATCCGGGTGAGCCTGCGGATCAGCGGCGACGCCCCCGAGGAGGTGCTGCGCGGGCTGGTCGAGCAGTCACGCGCCCGCTCGGCCGTCTACGACGTGCTGACCAACGGCGTCCCCGTCGAGCTGGACGTCATCACTTCCTGAGGAACGAGCGGGCGGCACCGCCGCCGGAGAGAGGGCGGACCATGCACGGCATCGACACGGTCGTGATCGGGGCCGGGCACGCGGGCCTGGCGATGAGCCGGTGCCTGACGGAACGCGGCGTCGAGCACGTGGTACTGGAACGGGGGCGCACCGCCCAGAGCTGGCGCGAGCGCCGTGACTCGCTGCGGCTGCTGACCCCCAACTGGATGTCGCGGCTGCCCGGCCACGCCTACCGCGGCGGTGACCCCGACGGGTTCATGACGGCGGCCGAGCTCGTCGCCCACCTGGAGGGGTACGCCCGCTCGTTCTCCGCGCCGGTCCTGGACGGCACCGAGGTCACCGAGGTGCGGCAGGAGCGGTGCGGGTTCCTGGTGCGGACCTCACGCGGCTCCTGGAACGCCGACAACGTCGTCATCGCCACCGGCTACCACGTCCACCCGGCGGTGCCGGCGCACCGGGCGTCGCCCCAGGTCCTCCGGCTGACCTCCACCGAGTACCGGGGCCCGGACGAGCTGCCCGAGGGCGGCGTCCTGGTGGTGGGCGCCTCATCCTCCGGCGTCCAGATCGTCGACGAGCTGTGCCGCAGCGGCAGGCGCACCGTCCTCGCCGTCGGCGCCCACACCCGCCTCCCGCGCCGCTACCGGGGCCGCGACATCCTCTTCTGGCTGGACCGGCTCGGCTCGCTCGACCGCACCCTCGATGAGCTGCCACAGCCGTGGACGGCGCGGCGGGAGCCGTCGCTGCAACTCGGCGGCAACGGGCGTGACCTCGACCTGGGCAGCCTCCAGGAGCAGGGCGTCATCCTGACAGGCCGGCTGCTGCGGCTCGACGGGAACACCGCGGGGTTCGCCGGCGACGGCGATCTCGCGTTCTCGGTCACCGCCGCCGAGTCACGGCTCCGCCGCGTCCTGGCCGGGATCGACGGCCTCGATCCGTCGGCGCCGCCCGCCGCTCCCCTCCCCCCGATCCTCCCCCGCCCGGGGCCGCGCGCCCTCGATCTGCCGCGGTCCCAGATCACCTCGGTCATCTGGGCGACCGGACTGCGCCCCGCCTACCCGTGGCTGCACGTCCCCGTCCTGGACGAGACGGGGCGGATACGCCACAGCCGGGGCGTCACGGACGTCCCCGGCCTGTACGCCATCGGGCTGCGCTTCCAGTACCGGCGGAACTCCACGTTCATCGACGGGGCCCGCCACGACGCCGCCTATCTGGCCGACCATCTCCTCGCGGCCCGGGAAAGGAACACCCCGACATGTCCACGGAACGCTTCGACGTAGTCGTCGTCGGCGCGCGCTGCGCCGGAGCGGCGACCGCGCTGCTGATGGCCAGGCACGGCCTGCGCGTCCTGGTACTCGACCGCGCCAGACGCGGCACCGACACGCTGTCCACGCACGCGCTCATGCGCGGAGGGGCGGCGCACCTGCAACGGTGGGGCCTGCTGGACCGGATCGCCGCCGCCGGGACCCCGCCGATCCGGCAGACCAGGTTCCACTACCCGGGCGAGACCACCGTCGTCTCCATCCGCGCGGCGGCGGGCGTCGACACCCTCTACGCGCCGCGGCGCACGCTGCTCGACACGATCCTGGTGGACGCCGCGATCGCCGCGGGCGCCGACGTCCGCTTCGGCGCCACCGTGACGGAGCTGTGCCATGACCGCGACGGCCGCGTCACGGGCGTGATCGCCCGCACCCGGACGGGGAAGCGGCTGCACGCCGAGTCCTGGCTGACGGTCGGGGCCGACGGCGTGCGGTCCCTCGTCGCCCGGCAGGCGCAGGCGCCCACCCTGTGGACGGGCAGCGGGGCGGGCGCCGTCATCTACGGGTACTGGCCGGGCCTGGACGCCACCGGTTACGAGTGGTTCTACCGCCCCGGGGCGACCGCCGGCATGATCCCCACGAACGGCGGGGAGGTGTGCGTCTTCGCCGGCACGTCCGCCGAGCGGTTCGGCAGGGAGTTCTCCCAGAACCTGCGCAAGGCGTACCGGCTGCTGCTGGCGGAGGCCACCGGATGCGACACGAGGCTGGAGGAGGCCGACCTCCCGCCGCGGCTGCACGGCTTCCCCGGGCGGCACGGATTCCTGCGGGACGGCGCGGGACCCGGCTGGGCGCTGGCCGGAGACGCGGGCGGCTTCCTCGACCCGCTCAGCACCCACGGCATGACCGGGGCGCTGCGCGACGCCCACCTCCTCGGCCAGGCCGTCGGCGCGATCCTGCGCGGCTTCCCCGAGGAGGAGTCCTTGGACGCCTACCGCGCCAAGCGCGAGCAGGTGGCGATCCCGCTGTTCTCCGCCGTGGACCGCATCGCCGGCTACGGCTGGGACGAGCGCACCGTCCACGCGCTGCTGCGGGATCTCAGCTCGGCGATGAGCAGTGAAATAGAAGCCATTTCACACCATCCGCCACTTTCGCAGTGAAGACCCGGTGCGCACCCCGCATACTGGCCGGGTGAGAGTCGAGATCTCTCTGCTCGGCGGCTTCGAGGTCCGCCTGTCCGGGGAGCCGGTGCCGACCGCCGCCTGGAACCGCAGGCACGCCGCCGGCCTCGTCAAGATCCTCGCCCTGGAGCCGCGGCGGCGGATGCACCGCGAACGGCTCATGAGCGCGCTGTGGCCCGACCTTCCCGTCGCCGAGGCCGGGCCCCGCCTGCACAAGGCCGCCCACTTCGCCAGGCGCCATCTGGGCCCGGACAGCGTGGTGCTGCGCAACGAGTCGGTGCTGCTCTTCCCCGGCACCCGCGTCGACGTCGACGTCCTCCTCTTCCAGGAGCTGCTCTCCGAGGCGCTGGAGGCCGGTGACGCGCCCTCCGCCGCCCGGGCCGCCGACGCCTACCCCGGACCGCTGCTGCCGGGCGACGACTACGAGCCGTGGACGTTCGAGGCACGCGAACGGCTGCGGCTGCGGCACCTGCAGATGCTCCGGCAGGCACGCCGCTGGGCCGAGCTCGTCGAGGCCGACCCCACGGACGCCGCCGCCCATCTGGAGCTGATGCGCGAACTGGCGGCGGGCGGCGACACCCGCGCCGCCCTGCGCCAGTTCGAGCGCATGGACCGCGCCCTGCAC
>JAFACJ010000414.1 GCA_023425615.1 Actinomycetes bacterium | reverse complement strand
GGCCAGGGAGGCGGCGCTGATGCGGGCGGCACGCCGGGCGGGGGCGCCGGTGCCCGAGGTCATCGCGGTCGGCGACGGCCTGGACGGGGAGCCCGAGTACATCGTCATGGAGCGGATCGACGGGGAGACCATCCCGCGCCGGATCCTGCGGTCCCCCGAGCTGGCCGGCGCCAGGGCGGGGCTGGCCGCCGAGTGCGGGCGGATCCTCGCCGCCGTGCACCGGATCCCGGCCGAGGCGGTGCCGGGACTGCCGGACCAGGACGAGCTCGCGGGATGGGCGTCGATCCTGGACGGGCTCGGCGTCCCCTACCCGGCGCTGGAGCTGGCGCTGCGGCGGCTGTCCCTGGACCGGCCGCCCCGCGCCCGCGATGTGGTGGTGCACGGCGACTTCCGCAACGGCAACCTCATCATCGGCCCGGACGGGGTGCGGGCGGTCCTGGACTGGGAGCTGTCCCACCGCGGCGATCCGCTGGAGGACCTCGGCTGGCTGTGCGTCAAGGCGTGGCGGTTCGGCTCGCCGTCGCCCGTCGGCGGGTTCGGCGCGTACGACGACCTCATCGGCGCCTACGAGGAGGCGTCGGGCCTGGACGTCGACCGCGAGGCGCTGCGCTGGTGGGAGCTGTTCGGCGTGTTCCGGTGGGGCGTCATCTGCGCCATGCAGACGCACCGGCACCTGACCGGCGGCGAGCGCTCCGTGGAGCTCGCGGCGCTCGGCCGCCGGGTCGCGGAGAACGAGTGGGACCTGCTCCAGGCGCTGGACTGACCGGTCGGGGGGCGGTCGCCCGCCCCCCGGCTCAGAAGGTCCAGTTCCCGCCCTTCTTGTACTCCTTGAGGATGCGCTGGGCGGTGCGGCTGATGTGCACCTCGTCCGGGCCGTCGTAGACGCGCCCGGCGCGGGCGTGCCGGTACATGCGCTCCAGCGGGGTGTCCTCGGTGAGGCCCTCGGCGCCGTGCACCTGGATCGCGCGGTCGATGACGTTGTGCAGCATCCGCGCGCCGGCCACCTTGATCGCGCTGATCTCCACCCGCGCCTGGTCGCCCGCGTCGATCTTGTGGGCGGCGTGCAGGGTGAGCAGCCGCGCCGCCTGGATCTCGTGGTAGGACTCGAAGACATGCTGCTGGAGGAGCTGCTTGTCGGCGAGCGGCCCGCCGAACGCCTCGCGCTCGTGCAGCCGCCGGCACAGCAGGTCGAAGGCGCGCTGCGCCTGGCCGAGCCAGCGCATGCAGTGGAAGATCCGGCCGGGGCCCAGCCGCTCCTGCGCGATGACGAAGCCGTGGCCGCGCGGCCCGAGCAGGTTCTCCTCCGGCACCCGCACCTCGTCGTAGAGCACCTCGTAGTGGCCGCCGTGGATGCCGAGGATCGGGGTGTCGCGGACGATGGTGTAGCCGGGGGTGTCGGTCGGCACGAGGATCATGCTGTACGACAGGTACGGGCTGACGTCCTGCTCGGTGCGGCACATGACGGTGGTGTAGGCGGCGCGCCCGGCGCCGGTGGTGAACCACTTGCGGCCGCGGATGACCCACTGGCCGTCCTCCAGCGTCGCGGTCGTCCGCAACTGGGTGGGGTCGGAGCTGGAGATCCCCGGCTCGGTCATGGCGAAGCTCGGCCAGATGTCGCCCTGCACGAGCGGCATCAAGAAGCGCTCGCGCTGCGCGGGAGCCGCGTACTTGTGCAGCATCAGGGAGTCCTGGAGGGTGAACGTCCCGAGCACGATCTGGCCGAACTCGCTGCGGCCCTGCACCTCGTTGACGTACACGTAGTCGAGGAACGGCAGGCCGCCTCCGCCGAGCTCCTCGGGGTGCCCGAGCGCCCACAGGCCCTCGGCCTTGGCCTCCCGCTGGAGGTCGCGCAGCAGGTCCTCGTCCCCCTCGTGGAGCGCGTTCTCGTTGGGCTCCACCCGTTCGGTCATGAACGCGTGCACCGCGTCCCGCAGCGGTCGCACCGACGCCGGTACTTCGAAGCTCATGGACTCCACCCTTCCCGTGACTAGAATCGCATTCTGTCTTGTGGAGGGAGAGAGCGCCATGCCCGGTCCTCACGACGTTCCCACGGCCGGCCAGTTGGTGGAGGCCGTCCGTGAATTCCTGGAACGCGACGTCCTGCCCGCGGCCTCGGGGCGGCAGCGGTTCCACGCGCTGGTCGCCGCCAACCTGCTGGGCATGGTCGAGCGGGAGCTGGCCGACGGCCCCGCGCAGGCCGAGGAGCACCGGACGCGGCTGGCGGCGCTCGGCTTCGGCTCCGACCGCGAGCTGGCACTGGCCATCCGGGCGGGGGAGCTGGACGACCGGTACGCCGAGGTCCGCGCCGCCCTGCTGGAATCGGTGGCGGCCAAGCTGGCCGTCGCCAACCCGGCCTACCTGAAGGAGCCCGAGGGCCGGTCCGCTATAAGTAAGTCATGACTTATGTGGCTACCGTCGCCGACCTCAGCGCCCCCGGCGGCCCCTTCGAGCTGCGCCGGCGCGACCTGCCGGCACCCGGGCCCGATGAGGTCCTGGTCCGGCTGGTCGCCACGGGCGTCTGCCACACCGACCTGGTGACCGCCGCCCGGCCCGTCGTCCCCGGCCAGATCCTCGGCCACGAGGGGGCCGGGGTCGTGGAGGAGGTCGGCGGCGAGGTGGGCGCCGTCGAACCCGGCGACCACGTCGTGCTCAGCTACTCCTGGTGCGGCGAGTGCGCCAACTGCTCACGCGGGCGCATGGCCTACTGCACGCGGTTCCTGGAGCTGAACTACACCGGCGAGCGCTTCTTCGGCCAGTCGTCCTTCGCCACCCACACCGTCACCACCGAACGCAACGTCGTCCGCGTCGCCAAGGACCTGCCGTTCGAGTTCCTCGCCCCGCTCGGCTGCGGCGTGCAGACCGGCGCCGGCGCCGTCCTGAACGTCCTCAAACCGCAGAAGGGCGAATCGCTCGCCGTCTTCGCCCTCGGCGCGGTCGGGCTCAGCGCCGTCATGGCCGCGCACATCGCCGGCTGCGAGCGGATCGTCGCGGTCGACCCCAACCCCGCCCGCCGCGCCCTGGCCCTGGAACTGGGCGCCACCGAGGCGGTCGACCCGGCCGAGGCGCCGCGCGGCGACATGGACCACGCGGTGGAGTGCATCGGCCTGCCCGACGTCGTGAAGGCGGCGGTGCGGTCGCTCGCCAGCCCCGGCACCTGCGTCACCCTCGGCTTCCAGGGCCGGCGCAACCCGGTGGAACTCGACCAGATGGCGCTGATGAACGGCAGGAGCGTCCGCGGCTCCATCGAGGGCGACGGCATCCCGCAGCGCTTCATCCCCGAACTGATCAAGTACCACCGGCAGGGACGGCTGCCGGTCGAGCGGATGGTCAGCACCTACGCCTTCCACGAGATCAACGAGGCGATCGCCGCCTCCCGCCGGGGTGACGCGGTCAAACCGGTGCTGATCTTCTAGCGGATGAGGACGCGCCCGGCGGGCGCCGCCTCGGACTCGGCCCAGCCGTCGTGGCTCTCCTGGGGGCGCCAGCGGCGGTCGCCGTAGCGGACCTCGGTGAAGCCGTACGCCCGCGCGTGCGTCATCGCCCAGGTCGCCACCGACCAGCCGACGGCGTCCGTAGCCTTCTCGGGCAGCGTGATCCCCGTGCCGTCCTGGGTGAAGCGGGCGCCGAAGGTGCGGCGCAGCGCGTCCGCGGACTCGGCGGACTTGGGCCGGACGCCCTCGGGCCGCGGATACCAGCAGGTGACGGCGGCGGGCGACTCGCCGGTGAAACCGGTGGTGAGGATCTCGGCCATCCCCTCGTGCTGGGCGTACAGGCTGCCGTCGGCGCTGCGCTGCACGAGCTGGGCGGCGTCGTGCAGGTCCTTCTTCGCATAGCCCTTGACCTTCACCAGGGCGTCGAAGAACCGGCCCGTGGCGTACACCGGGTCCTGGAGCTGCTCGGGCGTGCCCCAGCCCTGGGACGGGCGCTGCTGGAAGATCCCGACGGAGTCGCGGTCGCCGTAGTCGAGGTTCTCGATGTGCGACTCCTGCTCGGCAGTCGCGTAGGCGATCACCAGGGCGCGGCGGGGGAGCTTCTTGCGGTGCGCCACACCCGCGATCGTCGCGGCGTTCGCCGCCTGCTCCAGCTCCAGCTGGATCTCACCGGTCGCGGCGGTCACCGAGCAGCCCTCGCCCATCAGCGCCGTGCTGACCTTGGAGAACAACCGGTAGCCGCCGAACACGAGGCCGCCCACCAGAGCCACCGAGAGCACGATGGCCAAGCCCCGCCAACCCATGACCCGACCGTACCTTCTCCTCATCGGCGCTCAGGACAGCCAGGCGCGCAGATCGCGCTCGCAGGCGGCGACGGACGGCAGGGAGACCCGCTCGTCCTTGTGGTGGGCCAGCGTCGGATCGCCGGGCCCGTAGTTGACGGCGGGCACGCCCAGCGCCGAGAACAGCGACACGTCGGTCCAGCCGAGCTTGGCCCGCACCCGCCCCGCCTCGACCGCCGCGGCGGGCTCCAGGCCGGTGACGGCGCGGACGAAGTGCTGCGCGGCGGGGTGCAGCAGTCCGGGACGCGCCGACTCGCTGCGGTCGACGACCGTCACCTCGTAGCCGGAGAACAGCTCGCGCAGATGGGCCTCGGCGGCCACCAGGTCGCGGTCGGGCGCGAACCGGTGGTTGACCGAGATCACGCACTCGTCCGGCACCACGTTGCGGGCGACGCCGGCGCGGGCGAACACCGCGCTCAGCCCCTCGCGGTAGGCGATCCCGTCGACGACGGGACGGCGCGGCTCGTACTCGTCCAGCAGGTCCAGCAGCGGCTTCATCGCGTGGATGGCGTTGGAGCCCATCCACGACCGCGCGGTGTGCGCCCGCGCCCCCCGCGCCGTCACCTCCACCGTGATGGTCCCCTGGCAGCCGCCCTCGATCTCGCCGTCGGTGGGCTCCATGAGCACCGCGAAGTCGGCGGCCAGCAGCTCGGGGCGGGTCTCGGCCAGCCGCTTGAGCCCGTTGCGGTCGGCGGAGACCTCCTCGCACTCGTACGCCACGTACGTCACGTCACGGGTGGGCTCCTCCAGCGCGGCCGCCAGATGCAGCAGGACGGCGAGCCCGCCCTTCATGTCGCAGGAGCCGAGCCCCCACAGCACGTCGCCCTCCAGCCGCGAGGGCAGGTTCCCGTTCACCGGCACGGTGTCGGTGTGCCCTGCCAGCACCACCCGCTCGCCCCGCCCGAGATGGGTGCGCGCCACCAGCGTGTCGCCGTCCCTGACGACCTCCAGCCAGGGCAGCGCCCGCAGCCCCGCCTCGATCTCCGCGACGATCGCCTTCTCCTCCCCGCTCACCGACGCGATGTCCACCAGGGTGCGCGTCAGCTCGGTGACGTCCATCGAGAGATCCATGTCTCCCGAGCTTACTTGCGCCACGCGGCCTCCTCGGACGGCTGACCCCTTTCTCCGATGCACGTCGCTTTCGGGTGGTGGCGGTTACGGTTGGCGCATGGACGAGAGGGATATCTCCGACAAGAAGCACCGGCAGGGACCCACGGTGCTGCGCGGGAGGGCGCTGCCGGAGGGCACGCACGACCAGCGGCTGCTGGACACCCGCGGGGCGGTGGACTGGCTGCACCAGGACCCCTGGCGGGTGATGCGGATCCAGGCGGAGTTCGTCGAGGGGTTCGGGCTGCTGTCGGGGCTGGACCGGGCGGTCAGCGTGTTCGGGTCGGCCCGGATCAAGCCGGGGTCGGCGTACTACGAGCTGGGGGAGCGGATCGGGCGGGAGCTGGCCGGTGCCGGGTACGCGGTGATCACCGGGGGCGGTCCGGGGATCATGGAGGCCGGCAACAAGGGCGCCGACCCGGTGGGCCTGTCGGTGGGGCTGGGCATCGAGCTGCCGTTCGAGCAGCGGCTGAACGACCACCTCGACATCGGCATCTCGTTTCGGTACTTCTTCGTCCGCAAGACCATGTTCGTGAAGTACTCGCAGGCGTTCGTGGTGCTGCCGGGCGGGTTCGGCACCCTCGATGAGCTCTTCGAGGCCGTCACGCTCGTGCAGACGGGGAAGATCACCCGGTTCCCCATCGTCCTCATGGGCTCGGCCTTCTGGCGGCCCCTCCTGGACTGGATCAGGGGCACGCTGGTGACCGAGGGCCTGGTCTCGCCCGCCGACCCCGATCTGCTCTACCTCACCGACGATCCCGAGGACGCCGTCCGCCACATCGTCGCCGCCCACGAGCAGACGGCGCAGGAGGCACTGGAGGTGCGGGTGCAGGAGGCGACCGCCGAGGAGGCGGGCACCGCCTGACCGCGCCCACGGTATCCGGCACCGGCGGGCGGTCCGCGACGCCTCGGCGGGGCGGGCCTGGTAAGACGGGCCTGGGAGCGGACGCTTCCCGCCGGAGGCGCAAGAGAGGGGCCAGACGATGGGCGATCACGGGGCAGCCCGAAGCGCGTGGATCAATTTCCTCACCGACTACGGGCTGGAGGACAACTTCGTCGGGGTCTGCCGCGGGGTCATCGCGCGGATCGCGCCGGAGGCGAGGGTCATCGACGTCACCCACGCCGTCCCGCCGGGCGACGTCGCGCACGGGGCGGAGGTCTTGCGGCAGTCGGTGGAGTACCTGCCGAGGGGCGTGCACCTCGTCGTCGTGGACCCGGGAGTAGGCACGGCACGCCGCCCGGTGGCCCTGGTGGCCGAGGACGGCGTGTTCGTGGGCCCGGACAACGGCGTGCTGGTCCCCGCGGCCGAGCTCCTGGGAGGCGTCCGGGAGGCTTACGAGCTCACCGACCCGCGTTTCCACCTCCGGAGGGTCTTTCGCACCTTCCACGGCAGGGACGTGTTCGCGCCGGTCGCCGCGCACCTGGCGAGCGGGGTCCCCCCGGCGGAACTCGGCCCGCGCATCGACCCGGGGAGCCTCACCAGGCTGCCCGAACCGCCGAGGCGCAGAGAAGGAGACGTCCTGCACGGCTCGGTCGTCCTCCAGGACCGGTACGGCAACCTCCAGACGTCACTGGACGCCGGCCTCCTCGCCGGGGAGAGGCACGGGGGCCGCTTCACGCTGCGAGCCGGCGGCATCGCGATGACGATCCCCTACGTGGAGACGTTCGGCAGCGTCGGGAGGGGCGAGGTCATGGCCTACCTCGACGCGGCGGACCGGCTGGCCTTCGCGGTGAACCTCGGCAGCGCCGCCGGCCTCCTCGGCCTCCGGGAGGGCGATACCTTCGAGCTGGAGGTGCCGCCGCCGGGCCGCCGTGGGTAAATAGGGATCTCTGTTTCCCCGGTCCCAGGAGGATGAGTTCGTGACGAAGACGCAGGCCGGAAGCGCACCCGAGGTACCGGAAGGCGGCGCCCCGGTCAGGATGACGATCACCGTCTTCTGCGCCTCCAGCACGCGGATCGACCCCAAGCACGTCGAGGTGGCCGCCGCGGTCGGCACCGAGCTGGCGCGGCGCGGCCACACCCTGGTCACCGGCGGCGGCACCCGCTCGTGCATGGGCGCGGTGGCCCGCGCCGCGCGGGAGGCCGGCGGACGGACCGTCGGCGTCGTGCCCGCGGGGATGCCCGACTCCCAGGAGGGCGCCGACACCGAGAACGACGAGCTGGTGCGGACCCCCGACATGCGCTCCCGCAAGGCCGAGATGGACCGCCGCGCCGACGGGTTCCTCATCCTGCCCGGCGGCATCGGCACCCTGGAGGAGCTGCTGGAGGTGTGGACGGCGCGGAGCCTGAACTTCCACACCAAGCCCATCGTCGTCCTCGACCCGTACGGCGTGTACGAGCCGCTGCGCACCCTGATGGACCACCTGCTGACCGAGGGGTTCAACCGCCCGGCCGCCGTCGAGGCCGTCTCCTACGCCACCGAGGTGGACGCGGCTCTCGATCTCCTGGAGTCGGAGTTCCGCCGTGTCGGCGAGGAACTCCTGGAGTTCTGAGCGAGGCTTGAACCAGGGAGTTTCGTGCGGCTTCCCCCTGTCTTCATTGAGCGTTCAACTCGCTCGGACAGGCTCCGCAAGGTCGGTAAGGACCGACACAGCCTGGTTCAAGGAGTTTCGATCACATGAGTGTCTCCCGTCGTGGTTTCGTGGCCGGCGGCGCGGTGTCCATCGCGCTCGCCGGAAGTCTCGACTCGGTCTTCGCCACGGCGGCCGGCGCCGCCGAGGGCGAGGCGTACGGCTACGGGCCGCTGGTCCCGGACCCCGCGGGCATCCTCGACCTGCCCAAGGGCTTCAGCTACAAGGTCATCTCCAAGGAGGGCGAGGCGCTGCCCGGCGGCGGCGTCGTCCCCGGCAAGCACGACGGCACCTCGACGTTCCCCGGCCGCCGCCACGACGACCTGCGGCTGGTGCGCAACCACGAGCAGACCGCCTCGGGCACCAAGGCCGTGGCCCGCCCCGAGTGGACGTACGACCCCGCCGCGTTCGGCGGCACCACCACCCTGCACCTCGATGAGAAGGCGCGGGTCCTCGACCAGTACGTGAGCCTGGCCGGCACCTCCACCAACTGCGCGGGCGGGCTCACCCCGTGGGGCACCTGGCTGAGCTGCGAGGAGACCGAGGGCTTCGCCGGCCAGACCAAGACCCACGGCTGGGTGTTCGAGGTCGACCCGACCGGCCGCAAGACCGTCGCCGAGCCGATCGAGCCGCTGGGCCGGTTCCCGCACGAGGCGATCTGCATCGACCCGCGCACCGACGTCATCTACCTGACCGAGGACTCCTCCAAGCCGTTCGGCCTGTTCTACCGGTTCCTGCCCAAGGCGCGTAAGGGCGGCTACCACAGCTACCGGGCCGGCGGCACCCTCCAGGCGATGCGGGTGCCCGACGTGCCTGACCTGTCGGCGATCCAGGAGCCGGGAACGGTCCTCAAGGGCGTCAAGTGGGTGGACGTGCCCGACCCGTCGGCGGCGGTGACCTCCACCCGCAAGCAGTTCACCGACATCACCCGCTCCCAGAAGCTCGAAGGCGCCTGGTGGGGCAGGAACAAGGCGTACTTCGTCGCCTCCTACTCCCGCACCGCCGACGGCGCCGCCGGCGACCACGCCGGCCAGGTGTGGACCTACGACCCGCACCGCAACACCCTGGAGCTGGAGCTGATCTTCAAGCCGGGCGGGCGGTTCGACTCCCCGGACAACATCACGGTCTCGCCCTACGGCGGCGGCGTGATCCTGGCCGAGGACGGCGACGGCGAGCAGTACCTCATCGGCACCACCGCGAAGGGCGCGCCCTTCGCGGTGGCGCGCAACGCCTTCAACGACTCGGAGTTCACCGGCGTGACGTTCTCGCCCGACGGCAAGACCCTCTTCGCCAACCGCCAGGACCCGGGCGCGACCTTCGCGATCACCGGCCCCTGGCAGCGTCTCCACCGCAACGACCGCCACCACTGAGCCGCGGCCGGGCCGTCACCGACCACCACCGGAGGCAGGGACGGTCCGGCCTCAGACCGTCCCTCATGCCAGAGCCCGTCTCCCCACACTGGGGGGGCGGGCTCCGGCCATGGAGGCGACCATGTCCAGCACCTGGCGCAGTTCGCCCGCGTCGCCGTCGAAGGCGAAGGCGCTGACGCCCAGCCAGGCGTAGACGGCCGCCGCGGCCAGCGCCCCGGAGCCGGCGCCGGTGAGCGCCACCTTCACCGGGCCGCGGGCCAGCAGCGCCAGCACCTCCTCGGCCGACGGGTCGGTGCCCGCGTCCAGGAGTGCCGCCGGGTCGCCGGGGGTGCCGGCCCACACCAGATCTCGGTGGTCGAACGCATCCATATGCTCGAGGATGGCACGATCGTCGTACTGGTGAAGGAGGACCCCTGTGACCGTAGTGCTCTTGCTCGCCGCGGTGGCGGTGGTGGCGGCGACGGTCGCGCTGGCCTCGGGACGCGGAGGGGAACTGAGCGAGCCCGCCGCGGAGAGCCACCTGCCCGAACTGCCCGGGGGCGTGGACGCCGATCTGGCGCGGCTGCACCTGCCCAGGGGCCTGTGGGGCTATCACGTGGCGGCCACCGACGAGGTGCTGAACCGGCTGGCCGACGCGCTGATCGAGCGGGAGAACCAGGTCGCCGAACTGGAGCACCGGCTGGCCGAGGCGAACGCCCCCCTGCTGCGCAAGGGCCTGAGCGCCTCCTGGCTGCCCGAGGCCGACCGGCCCGAGGGCCGGGATCCGGAGGAGGACAGAGAGCCGTGGGAACAGCCGTGACCGTCCGCTGCGCCTGGGCCACGTCGGCGCCCGAGTACATCGCCTACCACGACGAGGAGTGGGGAAGGCCGGTCAGGGAGGACCGCGCCCTCTTCGAGCGGCTGAGCCTGGAGGCCTTCCAGTCGGGCCTGTCATGGCTGACGATCCTGCGCAAGCGGGAGTCCTTCCGCAGCGCCTTCGACGGCTTCGAGCCGGGCCTGGTCGCCGCCTACGGCGAGGAGGACGTGGCGCGGCTGCTGGCCGACGCCTCCATCGTCCGCAACCGGAGCAAGATCGAGGCGACGGTCGCCAACGCCCGCGCCTTCCAGGCGCTGGAGAAGCCGCTCGCGGAACTGGTGTGGGGGTATGCGGATCCGGCGGCGCCCGCCCCCCGTGAAATGTCGGACGTTCCCTCGCAGACACCCGGCTCGCGGGCGCTGGCCAAGGAGCTGAAA
>JAFACJ010000771.1 GCA_023425615.1 Actinomycetes bacterium | reverse complement strand
GCCCATGCCGCTCAGCATGTCGGCGAACTGGCGGAGCATCGCCGCGAACTGGTCGAGGTCGCCACCGCCGGGGGCGCCTCCGAAGCCCATGCCGAACGGATCGCCGGGCTTGCCGCCGCCCTCGTCGTCGGAGGGCCGGTTGAAGCCGAAAGGAGTATCACCCATCAGAATCGCCTTAGGCTGCGAGGAAAGGCCATAACCTCAAGGTAGTCGTTCTCAGGGGCGGCCCGGGTCCGGGGGAAGGAACGTTCGCCATGAGCACAGGGGCCGGAAAGAAGACGGTGGCGGTCACGGGGGCGTCCCGAGGGGTCGGCCTGGCCCTCACCGCCCGGCTCGCCGACTGCGCGCAGGTCGCCAGGGTCGTCGCCCTGGACGGCGAGCGCGGCGAGCTCCCCGGCACCACCGGGGTGGTCTGGCGGATCGTCGACGTGCGCGACCCGATGCTGGCCCAGCGCCTGGAGGACGTCGACGTCCTGGTGCACACCGACCTGGACCGCTCGCCCGAGACCGATCCCAGGATCCGCCGCACCTACAACGTGCGCGGGGCGCAGACGGTGATCGCCTCCGCCGTGGCCGCAGGGGTGGGCCGCGTCGTCCTGGTCACCTCGGCCGCCGTCTACGGAGCGTCCGCCGACAATCACGTCCCGCTGCCCGAGGACGCCCCGCTGGGGGCCGAACCCGACACCAGCCTCGCCGGCGACTGCCTGGAGATCGAGGAACTGGTCGCCGCCACCCCCCACCCCGGGGTGGAGATCACCATCCTGCGTCCCGCCGCGCTGACCGGGCCCGGCATCGACACCGTCGTCACCCGGCACTTCGAGGCGCCGCGCCTGCTGGCGGCCAAGGGCGTGCCGCCGCGCTGGCAGTTCTGCCACGTCGACGACCTGGTCAGCGCGCTGGAACTCGCCGCGCTCGGCGTGGTGTCCGGCGCCGTCGCGGTCGGCTGCGAGGGCTACCTGGACGGTCCCGCGGTGGAGCAGATCACCGGCAAGCGCAGCTTCGAACTGCCCGCCTCGGTCACCTTCGGCACCGCGCAGCGACTGCACCGGCTCGGCCTCACCCCGGCACCCGCCACCGACCTGTCCTATGTCGTCTACCCCTGGGTCGTCGACTGCGCCAAGCTGCGGGAGGCCGGCTGGCGGCCCGGCTACGACAACGAGACGGCGCTGAAGGCGCTGCTCCAGGAGTCCGCGGGACGGCACGCCGTGGTCGGCCGCCGAGTCGGCGGCAAGGAGGCGACCATGGCCACCGCCGCGGGCGCCACCGTCGCGGTGATCGGCGCCGCCGCGGCGGTACGCCGGGCACGTCGCCGTCGTCGGCTGTAGCGTATTTTCTCCTTGTGACTGTGATCAGACTGCTGGACATCCGGGACGAACCGCTCTCGGTGGACGAAGTGGTCGCCGCGGTGAAGGACCCCGCGGCCGGCGGCACCGCCTTCTTCGTCGGTTCCGTCCGCGACCACGACCGCGCACAGGGCGAGCGGACGGCGAGGGAGGTCTCCCGGCTGTCCTACAGCGCCCACCCCTCGGCCGCCGACCGGCTCCGCGAGGTCATGGAGAAGATCGCCGCCGACTTCCCGGTGACCGCCCTCGCCGCCGTGCACCGGGTCGGTGAGCTGGAGATCGGCGATCTGGCCGTGGTGGTGGCGGCAGCCGCCCCGCACCGGGCCGAGGCGTTCGAGGCATGCCGGCGTCTCATCGACGACCTCAAACACCAAGTCCCGATCTGGAAGTACCAGGAGTTCGCCGACGGCGGCTCTGAGTGGGTCGGTGCCTGCTGAAACGGGCAATAAGCTTGCCCGCATGGTCACCCAAGCCGTGGAGAAGGACAACGAGCGCCGCTCGCACCGCAGGACGCTGACGCTGGCCCTGGTCGCCGTCCTGGTGCTGGTCCTGGCGCTGATCGGCGCGGTCATGCCGGTGCCGTACGTGTCGCTGCGGCCGGGACCGACCATGAACACGATCGGGTCCAACCCCGAGACGAAGAAGCCGCTGATCGAGATCAACGGCGAGCAGACCTACCCGGCCACCGGGCACCTCAACTTCACGACCGTCGCCTACACCGGCGGCCCCAAGCGGCCCCTCAGCCTGTTCACCGCGCTGCGCGACTGGCTGAACGGCGACCGCGCGGTGGTGCCCCAGGAGACGATCTTCCCGGAGAACGAGACGCCCGAGCAGGTCGAGCAGCAGAACACCCTCCAGATGGAGGACTCGCAGCAGACCTCGGTGGCGGCGGCGCTGCACGAACTGGGCAAGAAGACCTCGACGGTCTCGGTCGTCCAGACCACCGAGAAGGGGCTGCCCGCCTACGACGTCCTCAAGCCAGGCGATGAGGTCCTCGCCGTCGACGGCACCGCCGCCGACCGCACGGCGCAGGTCACCTCGGCCCTCAAGAAGTACAAGCCGGGCGACACCGTCACCCTGACGATCCGCCGCCAGGGCGCGGAGCAGAAGGTGCCGCTGACCATGGCGGCGGCGCCCGGCGACGCCGGCCGCGCCGTCGTCGGCGTCATCCTGCGCGACCGCTACGTCTTCCCCATCGACGTCAAGATCAGCGTCGGTGACATCGGCGGTCCCAGCGCCGGCCTGATGTTCTCCCTTGGCATCTACGACCTGCTCACCCCCGGCGACCTGACCGGCGGCAAGTTCATCGCGGGGACCGGGACGATCACCGCCGACGGGAAGGTCGGCGCGATCGGCGGCATCCAGCAGAAGATGATCGGCGCCCGCAAGGCGGGCGCCACCGTCTTCCTGGTCCCGCCGGGCAACTGCCAGGAGGCCACCGCCGCCGCCCCCGACGGGCTGCGCCTGGTCAAGGCCGAGACCATGGACAGCGCCGTGAAGTCCCTGGAGGCGCTGCGCACCGGTCAGGGCACCGTCCCGTCCTGCTGACCTCCGGCTCCCGGGGCCGCCTCCCGAACCCGGGAGGCGGCCCTCACTCG
This sequence comes from Actinomycetes bacterium, assembly GCA_023425615.1. Lineage (GTDB taxonomy): Bacteria > Actinomycetota > Actinomycetes > Streptosporangiales > Streptosporangiaceae > Actinocorallia. Next base: position 934 of record JAFACJ010000771.1, on the reverse strand, counting down.
TCGGGCAGGAGCGTCTGGGACAGCGCCTCGGCCAGGTCGGGCACCAGGTCCTCGGCCGACAGCAGCTCCTCCTCGTGGCGGCGGATGCGCAGCACCGCGTGCCGCGTGCCGTCCCGCAGCACCCCCACGACGATCTTCAGTTCGTCGTGCAGCGGATGGGCGACGGCCCAGGCGACGGCGTCTCCCTCGTCGGGGATCTGCTCCTCCACCTCGGGCGGCAGCGTGATCCGCACCATCGCCAGCGCGCACCCGGCCACCTCGTCCGGCCACACGATGCCCGGCAGCAGCGCGCCGATGTCGTCGTCGGGCAGCTCCCCCTGGTCGACGGCGGTCAGCCCGCCGTCGTCCCGCAGCCCCAGCTCGTCGGCGAGCTCCGGCTGCACCCGCAGCAGTTCCCCGGTCTCCACCAGTGCGAAGAGCTGCGGCGCCCCATCCCAGCCGGTCTGCTGCTCGATGCTCTTCACGGTCTCTTCCAGCGCGTTCATGTTGTTATTGTTCCGCCGCTCACCTGATGGTCGGATCGGGAACTGTGTGAGCAGTCGATAAGTTGCCTAGTAGAGCTGGCTGGAACTTGAGAATCGGAGAGAAGCGTTGAGCTTCCGCAATCCGGGCCCGGGACGACGTTTGCGCGGCCGCGGCCCCAGACTCCTGGCACCCGTGCTGATCACGTTGGCGGTGCTGGTGGCACTGTTCTTCGTTTTCGCCGGTCTGTGGACGGACCTGCTGTGGTACCGATCGCTCGGTGACGGCTTCTCCAAGGTGTTCACGACCCAGTTGAAGACCAAGGTGCTGCTGTTCTTCAGCGGCGGGCTGCTGATGGCGCTGGCCGTCGGCGCCAACATGGTGATCGCCTACCGGCTGCGGCCCGCCTACCGGCCGGTCTCGGTGGAGCAGCAGGGCCTCGAGCGGTACCGCACCGCCGTCGACCCGCACC
>JAFACJ010000687.1 GCA_023425615.1 Actinomycetes bacterium | reverse complement strand
GTAGCACTCTTTGACTCGACGGCCCTCCATGCTCAGCAGTTCTTGCCGGGTTTTGCCGGATGGGTCGTCGTCGGGAAAACGCAGCCGGTACATGGCGCGGGCCACTTCCAGGCGGGTACGGCGGTTGGCCCACAAGGTGGCCTGGGCTTCGACCAGTGCCGAGGATCGGGTCAGACCGCGACCTCCGGCATAGAACCGCACTCCGTGTTCTCCCACCCAGACGACGTCGGCGCCGCTTTCCCCGAGAACCAACATGGCCTGATGGGTGACACGGGTTCCCGGGCCGAGGAGAAGAGTGCCGATGGTCGCCGACGGGATGTGCAGAACGCCATCCGCGTCCGTCGCGGTGATGGCGTTGTCGTCGCGGTGAACCGTGCAGCGCTCCAGGTAGATGAAAGAAAGACGGTCTCTCACCCGGGTGAGTTCACGGGGCGAGGAGGCTCCTCTCCGGCTGACTGTGCTCACGATCCTCACCTCACTGGGGCCAGGGTCATCAGGCCGCAGCCGTACGCCTTGGCCTTGCCAAGGCCGTGAGTGAGGGTCCGCTGGAAGCGTGCAAGGTCGGTGATCTTCAGACGGCCTTCGAAGGTCACCTTGACGAAACGAACGTCCTGCCCGTCGGAGCTCTCCTCGGTGCGGCGGCGGAACTGCAGGGGCCGCCGATCATGCACGTTGAGCTCGTACATGTCCTGCTCGGTCATGCGGTTCTCCGCGGATTTACAGGTGATCTCGAAACCTGCCTGCTCCTGGCGTGTTAGCAGCCATTGCATCTGGTGTCGCGGCGTGAGGTGTGCGGTCCGCTTGGTGGGAGCGCCGGGAGCGTCTCTGTCTCGCCGTACGTAGTGAACGGGGTTGGCGGTGAGTCGAAACCCCCAGGTGTCGCCTTCGGCGAGGGCGTCCAGGAACTCCTGGTAGGAGAAAGTCGTCCACCCCGGGGTATCGGAGGCCGGCCAGCCTGCCTGCTCGACGAGGTGCGTCAGGTCGGGGCGGGACGGGCTGACGATGAACAAGTTGGTCTGCGCGGGGTGGTCCTGATCCAGACGCCACAGGACGCGGGGGCCTTCGGTTTTCTGCGTCGGGGACTGGGCGAACGCCATGTTCACCGCGCCGTGAAGGCGGTTGGGGGAACTGAGCAGCCGCTTGGCCTCACGCCGTGCGGTGTTGACGCGGAAGCGGGTCAGATACATCGTGCGGTCCTCAGCCGTCTGTTCGGTCATAACCGGCAGACCCGCTGGCAGGGGGCAGCGGGTTGAGTAGCGTGGTCGGGTCGTGGGGTGCCCTATCGCGGAAAGGCACTCCGCTTGTCGCTGACGTCTGGGTGCTGGTGACGCCGCGGAGTGCATATCGGCGATGACGTGGATCGAAACTCACCGGATTGTCCCGGAGAGTCAGGTCAGGAACGTGCCCCGACTTGCTCTCTAGAAGGATCTCCAGTTGGTCGACGCCGCTTCGTTCGAACCTCTGACGGCGCCATGGCGTGGCCTGCCACGGTTCGTCATGCAGTGCTCTCTCCAGGGAGCTCTCCCGAGGAGGCCCCATATCCAGAGGACGGGACGGAGGGCAGGAACGACGGCCCAGATAAGGCAGGAAGCGGGGTTCGAGCAGCGCCTCGTACAGCAGATGCAGGAGTTTGTGGTCGCCCTCCAAACCGGCGACGAACACGGCATCCTCGATGTAGAAGCGTTCCGACAGCGGCATGGACTTGCCGGAATCGGCGTGGTGAGCGGTGTGGAAGTCCCGCAGCCTCCGACCTGGTTGGTCGAGGCGCACTCCGAACCTCAGCGCAGCCAGATCGGATGGATCCTGCTCTCTGCTACGTCCTTGCGCAGCGGCGAGCAGGCCGAGGACGCCACTCTTGGTGGGAGCGTTCTCTGTACCCCGCCTGGCGAAACGGGCGGTGGAACCCCATGCCTGAAGCGGGCCTGCCAGGCGGATGAGCAGGACGGTCATCCGCGGGACTCCACATCGGTCTTGAGCCTTGCATTGATGGCGTTTTCGACCTGGTCGAGCATCTGCGGCAGGATCACCTCGCGCCCCAGTTGGTCCAGGGCAGCGGTTTCCTCTCCGACCCGCAGCACCCACGACCCTTCCGTGTCGTCGATCCCATACTGCTGCTCCAGATCAGGTACGAACTTGGCCAACCTGTTGCAGCTCTCCTCCAGGAAGCCGCCTTCCTCACCCCTGGCGACCGGCTTCTCGAACGCCCCGACGAAGCTGACGGGCCTGCGGCTGCGAAGCTTGACGATGACCGCGGCGGGCAAGGTGTGGTTGCCGAAAGTGTTGATCTTCCCGGTGGGAAGGGAGGTGATGAACGCCTCCAGGAACGCCCGCGCGGCCCGGGATGCGGGAACGGACTCCTCCGCCCCCTTGAAGCCCCTGCCGAGGTTCTCGTGCAGAGAGGCAAGGTCCACGGCGGCATAGCGGTAGAGGGTGGAGGAGTTGAAGTCGATCGAGCCGATCATGCCGGCTCCGCTCTCGGCGTCGGTGTTCTTGTCGTCGACGGCGGTGAAGTAATCCGATTCGATGTCGACCCGGTGGACGCTGAGGGCGTGGGCGACCTGGACCGCGGCCTCTACGTTGAGGTCGGCGGCGTCGGCAACCATCCGCCCGAACAAGGCGATGTCGACCGAATGACGGGTGTTCACGGCCTGCCGGGCCAGAGCCTTGTTGTCCTTGTCCTTAAAGAAGGACTGCAGAGTCTTCAAGTCTCCCTGGCCTCCGGTCACGGCGAGTTCGGCGAGTGCGTCGAGCTGGCGGCGGCTCAGGAACATCAGGTACCCGGACTCGGGCGCCGCCTCCGGTTCCCCTTCCTCCGGGCTCTTGCTCTTGCGCTTGGGAACCTCGATCTTCGTGCCGGTCGCTGTCCTCAGCGTCTCGGCGGCCAATTGCCACGCGATCTCCTGTGGCAGGGAACCGTTCAGGACCTGGATCCGCTCGGCCAACGCCTCGGCGACCTTCCGTGTTCGCACCCCCAACTCGGAGGGGTCGAGCAGTTCGTCGAACGCCCGACGGGTGGCCCGTTTCCACGCCTGGCTGGAAACCCGGGCCCTTCGCACCCCGCCGTAGGTGGCGGTCTTGGGCGTGCCGGTGTCGTCGCGGTTGATGTTGCTCGGCGGAACGTTCTGCAGGATGTGCACGTCGAGGATGGTGCGTGCCATGGAAAGCCCCGTTCTGTGTCGTTCTTATCGTTATGTGGGAGGTGAGGGTTATACGAAGTCCCCTGCAGGGGACGGGGCGTCGGACTCCGTGCCGCGCTCAGGCGCGGATTCTGCGGGAGACGGAGCGCCGCGGTGGAAGGAACGTCCCCAATCCCTGCGGACGTCCGCACGGCGGTCGTGGTTCTGCCAGGAGTAGAACTGCTCGGCAAGAAGGCGGTAGTCCAATGGAACCTCTTCGGCGCGCAGCAGCAGCACCAGTTCCCGCAGGCGAACGGCGAGTGTCTCCAACGACGTGGAGGTACCGACTCGCACGAATCGCTTACGCAGGGCCTCACCGACCTCGGCAGACGGGTCTTTCGCCTTGGTTGCGGCG
>JAFACJ010000683.1 GCA_023425615.1 Actinomycetes bacterium | reverse complement strand
GCCAAGGACAGAGCGGCGCAGAAGCCGATGAGTCGCACCATGAGCACATTTTGCGACCACACCGGCACGCTGCGCAGCCGAATGCGCCAGATGGCAGGGCGAGGACGGGTTCAGGCGGGCGCCTCGGTGTCCAGGAGGAGGCCGTCCGGGAGGGTGAGGGGCGTGCCGAAGGCGACGGTGACGTGCTGCTGGTAGTCGCCGTCGCAGGGGATGTCGAAGAGCGTCGCCTGCCGGCGCGGCAAGTCGAAGAGGACGTAGCACGACACGCCGGACAGGGCGTAGAAGACGCGTTTCAGATCGCGGTCGTCGGCGGGGTCGGGGTCGGCCGCGACCTCGGCGACCAGTGCCAGGTCCGAGCCGAGGAGGACCTCGCCCGGCCAGGGGGAGCCGGCGCGGGCGAACGCCAGGTCGGCGCGGACGTAGGCGGGGCCGCGCGGCATCAGGACGGTGGGGGCGAGGTGCGGCGTCCAACCGCGGGAGCCGGCGAACGGCTCGAACTGGCGGGACAGGTACTCCACGGCGGCGTCATGCTCGCGGGAAGGGGCTCCCGCCACGACGACGCGCTCGTCATAGAGCTCGACGCGCACCTCGTCCGGCAGTTCCCAGGCCAGCCGGGCGGCGAGCGAGCGGGCGTCGTGGCCGCCGTCGATGCGCAGCCTGCCTCCGGCGAGCTTCATCGTGCAGCCCCGGGGCAGGGCCAGCGAGCGGTGGAGGTCCTGCGCGGTGACCGGCGAGGCGAGGGGCTGCCGGAGCAACTGCCGCCTCCTCAACAGAAGCATTCCCTCACCCTAAGGCACGAGATGGGTACCGATTGTCAGATTGCCCAGTGCGCAGGGCGACAGGTTCGCTACCTTCGGTTATCACCTGTCCCGATGACTCCGGAGTTTTCGTGATCCGCCATCTCTGCGCCGCGCTCCCCTGTCTGGCCGTCACGGTGCTTCCCTCCTCCCCGTCCCTGGCCGACGGTCCCGCTCTGAGCCTCATCACCGCGGCGAGGACCGTGGTCGTCGACCGCTACGCCTCCAGCCCGGGGGTCCAGCTCGGCCTCGGCGCGTACCTGGCCGCGAACGCGCCGTTCGAGATCCGGGTGAAGCGCTCCTCCTACGACCGTCCCATCGAGGCGCGAAGGCGGATCGGCGGACGTGAGGAGAGGCTTCCCCCCGGTCTGCTGAAGGACTTCTCCGGCCTGCCCGGCTTCCTCGACATCAGGATCAAGGATCCGCGCGGGAGGACCGTGAAGCGCATCAGCCAGAAGTTCTGCCCCAACGGCATGGCGGGGCGGGTGCGAAGCGACGCCGCGCCCGTCAACCGCTACCCGGAGTCCTGCGCCCTCCACCCGTTCACCCTCGGCTCCGTGTGGGGGATCCAGCGCGGGTGGGCGGTCAGCACCCTGCCTTACGACGCCCCGTACGTCGATCTCAAGCCCGGCAGGTACGACGTCGAGATGACCGTCGCCGAGAGGTACCAGCGGTTGCTCGACGCCTCCGGGGCGACCCGCAAGGTGCGTCTGGTCGTCCGCAAGGCCAGGGAGCAGGCCGAGCGCCGTGGCTCCGCGCTCTCAGGGACCGCGCAGGCGCCACGCGAACGTCCGTCCGGTACGCCGGCGGCCCCGGGCGGTCCGAGGCCCGACCTGCGTGCGCTGCCGGCCTGGGGCATCAGGGTCTCTCACGAGAACGACGCGGGCAAGGTCGTGAAGAAGCGCGACTACCTGCGTTTCGCCGCCACGGTGTGGAACGCCGGGCCGTCCCGTCTCGTCGTCGACGGCTTCCGGCGCGAAGGCCGGGACGTGATGGACGCCTACCAGTACTTCTACGGCGCGGACGGGGCGCAGAAGGGGTTCGTCAAGACCGGCGGGTTCGAGTGGGATCCCAAGCCCGGCCACCAGCACTGGCACTTCACCGACTTCGCCGCCTACCGGCTCCTGTCCGCCGACAAGAGGCGGGTCGTGCGCGGTCAGAAGGAGGCGTTCTGCCTGGCCAACACCGACCAGATCGATCTGACGGTACCGGGCGCGATCTGGCGTCCCGACAACACCGACCTGTCCACCTCGTGCGGCGAGGCCACGTCGGTGTCCGTGCGCCAGGTCCTGGAGGCGGGTTCCGGGGACACCTACGAGAGTTCGCTGCCCGGCCAGTCCTTCGACGTCACCGGTCTGCCGAACGGCGTCTACCTCTTGGAGGTGGCTGCCAATCCGGCACGCCATCTGGTGGAGTCCACGTTCTCCAACAATGTCGCCTACCGGAGGATCGTCCTGGGCGGCGGGCGCGGCGCACGGACCGTGAAAATCACACCCGTGGGCTCGGTCAGGGGGTGACGGGGGCGGCGCTGAGGTACGGTGCCCCCGTGACGAATGAGTACAAAGCGACTTTTGACATGATCGACGCCGACGGCGACGGCTACATCGACGTCGACGAGCTGCGCAACCTCATGCGCGCCCTCGGCCAGGAGGGCGGCACCTCCCGCGTGGTCGAGGTCATGGTGTCCGCCGACCTCAGCCACGACGGAAAGATCAACCTGGCCGAGTTCACCGCCCTGATGCAGCGGGTCTGACCGGGTCCGTCCGGGCCGGTCAGACCGCCAGCACGTCGCGTTCGGCGACGACGATCCCGTCGTGGTCGCTGTAGAGCCAGTCGCCGGGCCGGAACTCCACCCCGCCGAACGCGACGGGGACGTCGGTCTCGCCCGCGCCGTCCTTGGCGCTCTTGCGCGGGTTGGAGCCCAGCGCCTTGATGCCGATCGGCAGCGTGGCCAGGGTGACGGTGTCGCGGACCGCGCCGTTGATGACGACGCCGGCCCAGCCTCCCGCCACCGCCGCCTTGGCGATGAGGTCGCCGCACAGCGCGGAGGCCAGGGAGCCGCCGCCGTCCACGACGAGGACGCGGCCCAGGCCCGGCCCGTTCAGCGTCTTCTTCACGAGCCCGTTGTCGCGGAAGCACCGGATCGTGGTGATGGGCCCGCCGAAGACGGGGTTGCCGCCGTACTGCCGGAACTGTGTCTCACAGCTGCGCAGTTCGGCGTCGAAGTCGTCGATGAGGTCTGCGGTCGCGAAGGTCATGGGCGCGATCCTACCGATCGGTAACCCTAGCGGTCCTCCGCCAGCACCGTCTCCAGCCGCTCCAGCGCCCAGTCCAGCTCGTCGCGGGTGATCACCAGCGGCGGCGCGAGGCGCAGCACCGTCCCGTGCGTCTCCTTGGCCAGCACGCCCAGCTCCATGAGCCGCTCGGACAGCGGCCGCGCCGCGCGGTCGAGATGCAGCCCCGCCCACAGACCGCGGCCCGAGACGCTCCGCACGCCGGGGAGCCCGCCGAGCCGCTCGTGCAGATAGGCGCCGAGTTCGGCGGAGTTGCGCTGGCAGGCGCCCTCCTTCAGCATCGCGACGACCTCGCGGGCGATCGCGCACGCCAGCGGGTTGCCGCCGAACGTCGAGCCGTGCTGGCCGGGCCGGAACACCCCCAGCACGTCGGCGTCCGCGACCACCGCGGAGACCGGCACGATGCCGCCGCCCAGCGCCTTGCCGAGGATGTAGACGTCGGGCACGACGTCCTCGTGGTCGGCGGCGAAGACGCGCCCGGTGCGGCCGAGACCGGCCTGGATCTCGTCGTCGATCATCAGGACGCCGCGCTCGGTGCACAGCTCGCGGACGGCGCGCAGGAAACCGGGCGGCGGCACGTTGACGCCCGACTCCCCCTGGATCGGCTCGATGAGGACGCCCACCGTGGAGCCGTCGACGGCGGCGCGCAGCGCCTCGATGTCCCCGTACGGGACGATGCGGAATCCGGGCGTGTAAGGGCCGTAGGAATCGTGCGCGTCCGGGTCGTCGGAGAAGGAGATGATCGTCGTGGTCCGCCCGTGGAAATTGCCGTGGAAGGTGATGATCGTCGCCTGGTCCGCGGGAACGCCCTTGACCTCGTATCCCCATTTGCGCGCCGTCTTCAGCGCCGTCTCGACGCCTTCGGCGCCGGAGTTCATCGGCAGCACCATGTCCTTGCCGCACAGCTCGGCCAGCTCCGCGGCGAACGGCCCGAACTGGTCGTGGTCGAAGGCGCGGCTGACCAGGGTGAGCCGGTCGAGCTGCTCCTTGGCCCTGGCCACCAGGCGCGGGTTGCGGTGCCCGAAGTTGAGCGCCGAGTAGGCCGAGAGCATGTCCAGGTAGCGC
>JAFACJ010000644.1 GCA_023425615.1 Actinomycetes bacterium | reverse complement strand
CCGCTGGACCGCGCCCTGGCCGAGAAGGCCATCCGCGTGCACATCGCCGAGCCGCTCGGCCTCACCGTGGAGGAGGCGGCGTCGGGCATCCGCAAGGTCGCCGACAACCAGATGGCCGACCTGCTGCGCAAGGTGACGGTCGAGCAGGGCCACGACCCCCGCGACTTCGTCGTCTACGCCTACGGCGGCGCCGGGCCGACCCACGCCTACGCCTACACCGAGGCGGCGGGCATCGCGACGCTCGTCGTCCCGCCCACCTCGACGGTCCACTCCGCCTACGGCACGGTCACCGCCGACCGGTACCGGGCGGTCCAGACGACCGAGGTCCACCGCACCCCGCCGGGAGCGCAGGACCCCGCCGCCCATCTGGACGCCGCACGCATCACCGCGACCTTCGACGCGCTCGCCGAACGCTGCCGCGCCGATCTGGACGGCGACCCGCGCGTCCGCCTCTCCCGCGTCGCCTATCTGAAGTTCCGCCGCCAGTCACACGAACTGCCGCTCCCGGTGCCCGACGGCCCCGTGACCACGGACGTCCTCCGCGCGCTGATCGGGGAGTTCCGTGCCGCCTACGAGCGGATCTACGGCGCCGGGACCGCCCTGCTGGGCGCGGGCGTGGAGATCCACACCCTGCGTGTGGAGGGACGGGTGAAGATCACCGATGTCGTGGAGGGGCAGTACCCGGGTTCCACCGATCCCGACGCCGCTCTCATCGGTGAGCGGGAGGTCCACTTCCCCGAGACCGGCCGTGTCGCCACCCGTGTCTACCGGGGCGAGGGGCTGGGCGCGGGCGCCTCCCTGCACGGCCCGGCGATCTTGGAGTTCGCCGGCACCACCGTGGTCCTCGGGCCCGCGCAGTCGCTCCTCGTCGACCACCACAGCAACCTCGTCATCGACTGCAAGGGGGAGGCGTGACCACCACCGCCACCGAGACCATCGACCCGATCACCTTCGAGGTCATCCGGCACCGGCTGCTGGCCATCACCGACGAGCAGGGCGCCACCCTCGCCGCCATCTCCGGCTCCACCCACGTGGTCGAGGCCAGCGACTACAACGTGGGGCTCTACCTCCCCGACGGGTCGGTCGCCGCGATGGGCCGCACGATCCTCTCGCACGCCTCGTCCATGGCCGCCATCACCCGGTCGGTCATCGAGGACTGCGCGCAGGACCCCGGGATCGATCCCGGCGACATGTTCATCGTCAACGACCCCTGGAAGGGCACCGTCCACGCCCAGGACGTCGGCCTCATCGCGCCGATCTTCTTCGAGGGCGAGCTGCTGGCCTGGACCGGCGCCATGTGCCACATGGTGGACGTCGGCGGCATGACGCCGGGCAGTTTCTGCATCGACGCGACCGACTCCTACCAGGAGGGCCTGCAGATGCCGCCGACCAAGCTGGTCGACGGCGGGAAGGTCCGCACGGACGTGTGGAACCTGATCCTCGCGCACACCCGGATGGCGCCGACCGTCAACCTCGACCTGCGGGCTCTCATCGGCGCGAACAACACCGCGATCCGCGCGATGACGGCGCTGGCCGAGCGGTACGGCGCCGCCACGGTCCGCACGGTGATGACCAACCTCATCGGGCTCTCCGAGCGGCGGCTGCGCAACCGGCTGGCCAAGCTGCCCGACGCGCGCCTGCACTCGCGCGCGTTCCTCGACAACGACGGCGGCCTCGCCCAGTCGAAGGAGAACGCCACCTACGAGATCGACCTCGTGCTGACCAAGCGCGGCGACACCCTGCGCTTCGACTTCTCCGGCTCCTCGCCCCAGGCCAAGGGCTACATCAACTGCGCGCGCTCGGGAATGATGGCGGGGATCGCCGCCGCGCTGCTGCCGACGCTCGCCTTCGACGCCCCCTGGAACGAGGGGCTGTTCAAGCCGGTCGAGGTGGAGTGCCCCGAGGGCCTGATCTGCAACGCCTCCCGCCCCGCGGCGGTCAGCGGCGGCGCGCTGGAGGCCGGCTGGCTGGTGGAGATGACGGCGCTGGAGTGCCTGTCGAAGCTGGCGGCGTGCTCGGATGAGCTGCTGCGCGAGGCGCAGGCCGGACCGGCGGGCGGCCCCGACAAGTTCGTCCTCACCGGCGCGGGGGAGAACGGCGCCCGCCAGACCTACGTGATCATGGACTGCCTGGCGACGGGGGGCGCCGCCTACGCCCACCGCGACGGCGCCTGGACCCAGGGCCAGCACAACATCGAACGGCAGAAGATCTCCAACGTCGAGGCCGTGGAGATGGACTCTCCGCTGCTCTACCTGTGGCGCGGCCTCGTCGCCGACTCCGGAGGCGCCGGACGCCACCGCGGCGGCATGAGCATGGGCGCGGTCTACACCGTCCACGGAGGCCGTGACGTCACCGCGCTGAACTCCGCGCACGGCTGGGAGGTGCCCAACTCCACTGGCATCTTCGGCGGCTACCCCGGTGCCCAGAACACCCGCACGGTCGTGCACGGCAGCGACGTCAAGGCGCAACTCGCCGCGGGACGGATCCCCTCGGTCGAGGAGCTGTCGGGGGAGCGGCCGGTGATGCGCGGCCGCCAGGGCCTCTACCACCTGGGCGACGACGACATCCTGGCGACCGTCCCGCAGGCGGGCGGCGGCTGGGGCGACCCCCTGGACCGGGCCGCGGAGGCGGTGCAGGCCGACCTCGACTTCGGCGCGGTCACCCCGGAGGCGGCGGTCCGCCTCTACGGCGCGGTGCTGTCGGCGGACGGCCGCATCGACGC
>JAFACJ010000613.1 GCA_023425615.1 Actinomycetes bacterium | reverse complement strand
CGCCGCTGGTCGTGGGCAGGGGCGACGGGGAGAACTTCCTGGCCTCGGACGTCGCGGCGTTCATCGAGCACACCCGCGACGCCATCGAGCTGGGCCAGGACCAGGTGGTGGAGCTGCGCCGCGACGGGGTGACCGTCACCGACTACGAGGGCCGTCCCGCCGAGGTGCACGAGTACCACGTGGACTGGGACGTCTCGGCCGCCGAGAAGGGCGGCTACGACTACTTCATGCTGAAGGAGATCGCCGAGCAGCCGCGGGCCGTCGCCGACACGCTGCTGGGCCGGATCGGCGCGGACGGGCGGCTGCGGCTGGATGAGATGCGCATCACCGACGCGCAGCTCCGCGACATCGACAAGATCATCATCGTGGCGTGCGGTACGTCCTACCACGCCGGGATGATCGCCAAGTACGCCATCGAGCACTGGGCGGGGCTGCCCTGCGAGGTGGAGCTGGCCAGCGAGTTCCGCTACCGGGACCCGATCCTCACCCGCTCCACCCTGGTGATCGCCATCTCCCAGTCCGGTGAGTCCATGGACACGCTGATGGCGGTGCGGCACGCCCGCGAGCAGAAGGCGCGCGTGATGTGCATCTGCAACGTCAACGGCTCGACGATGCCGCGGGAGTGCGACGGCGTCCTGTACACGCACGCCGGGCCCGAGGTCGGCGTGGCGGCGACCAAGACCTTCCTCACCCAGCTCGTCGCGGTCTACCTGATCGCCCTCTACATCGCCCAGGTGCGGGGCACCAAGTGGGGCGACGAGGTCTTCGCGATGGTCCAGCTCCTGGCGACCATGCCGGACAAGGTGGAGAAGGTGCTGGAGACCATGGGCCCGGTGCGGGAGCTGGCGCGGTCCCTGGCCCACGAGAAGTCCGTGCTGTTCCTGGGCCGCCACGTGGGCTACCCGGTGGCGCTCGAAGGCGCGCTGAAGCTCAAGGAACTGGCCTACATGCACGCCGAGGGCTTCGCCGCGGGCGAGCTCAAGCACGGCCCGATCGCGCTGATCGAGGACGGCCTGCCGGTGATCGTGGTGGTGCCGCCCCGGGCCAGGGACGTCCTCCACGACAAGATCGTCTCCAATATCCAGGAGATCAGGGCGCGCGGGGCGCGGACCATCGTCATCGCCGAGGAGGGCGACGACGCGGTGGTGCCCTACTCCGACACGCTGATCGAGGTCCCGGCGGTCCCGACGCTGCTGCAGCCGCTGGTGACGACGGTTCCGCTGCAGGTGTTCTCCTGCGAGCTGGCCACCGCCAAGGGGCATGACGTGGACCAGCCTCGCAACTTGGCCAAATCCGTCACAGTCGAGTGATCTCGTACTGAACCGACTTGCCGCCTCTAACATCAGATCTTTCTGATCTCGGGTGAAGAGGGCGGGAAGGCGGGTCGGTGGAAATCGAAGCAGGTGTCCACGCGCGCGGTGTGACGCGCGCGTTCGGACGCGTACAGGCGCTACGCGGGCTCGACCTGACCGTGCCCTACGGCCAGGTCACCGCCCTGGTGGGCGCCAACGGGGCGGGCAAGACCACACTTCTGCTGATCTTGGCGACGCTGCTGGCGCCCGACGCGGGGGAGATCCGCGTCGCCGGCCGCGACCTGCGCGAGGACCCCCGTGAGGCGCGCGCGGCGCTGGGCTGGATGCCCGACACGTTCGGCGTGTACGACCAGCTCACCGTCACCGAGTACCTGGAGTTCTTCGCCGCCGCCTACGGGCTGGGGCTCAAGGAGGGCGAGGCGCGGGCCGCCGAGCTGCTGGAACGGGTGCACCTCCTGGACCTGGCGAGGCAGCCCGTCCATGTGCTCTCCCGCGGCCAGAAGCAGCGGCTCGGGCTCGCCAGGGCGCTGGTGCACCGGCCCAAGGTGCTGCTCCTGGACGAGCCCGCCTCCGGGCTCGACCCCCGGTCCCGGATCGAGCTGCGCGACCTGCTGCGCTCCCTGGCCGCCGAGGGGGCGGCGGTACTGGTCTCCAGCCACATCCTCAGTGAACTGGAGGAGATCGCCGACCGCGTCGTCCTGGTGGAGGGCGGCGTCGTGGCGGGCGAGCACGAGATCGCCGCGCTGACCGCCGAGGCGCGGGGGCTGTGGCGGGTGCGGGCGCTGGAGGAGGAGTCACTCACCGCCGCCCTGGACGCCCGGAACGTCCACTACACCCGGGTCCAGGGGGCGGGCGGACTCGACGCGGGGCCGTTCACCGAGCTCGAAGCGGCGGTCCTGCTGTCGGAACTGGTCGGCGACGGGGTCCGCGTCGTGTCCTACGCGCCGGCCGGAGGCGCGCTCGAATCGGTTTACCTGGCCATGACGGAGGACCGCAGATGACGGCTCAGGGCATGTTTCTGGTGGCGCGTCTGGAGTTCCGCACGCGGCTGCGCACCGGGCGCTGGAAGATCCTCCTCGGTGTCTGGTTCCTCGTCGTGGCGCTGTTCAGCCTGGGGCTGCGCGGCGTGCTGTCGTCGGCGATCACCGAAGAGTCCGAGGACGGCGTGGCGATGTTCGGCACCCTGCTGTTCTTCGTGCTGCTCCTCATGCTGCTGATCGCGCCCTCGCTGACGGCCCAGTCGATCAACGGGGACCGGGAGCGCGGGACCCTGGCGCAGCTCCAGATGACCCTGCTGACCCCGCTGGAGATCGCCTCCGGCAAGCTCCTCGCCGCCTGGAGCACCGGCCTCGCCGTCCTGGCCCTGGCCCTGCCGTTCATCGCCTGGCCCATCCTGGAAGGCGACGTGGACCCGCTGCGGGGGCTCGTCTGCCTCCTGGTGACGGCGCTGCTCATCGGCGTCGTCTGCGCGGTCTCCCAGGCGCTCTCCGCGCTGGTCGTGCGCAGTGTGACGTCGGCGCTGCTGTCCTACCTGACGGTCTTCGGGATGCTGTTCGGGACGCTCATCACGTTCGGCCTGGCGACAACGCTCGTCACCGACACCGAGCGGCGCGTGGGCCCCGACTACAGCTACACCGAGGACCAGGTGCACACCGAGCGGATCTGGTGGATCCTGGCGCCCAACCCCTTCGTCGTGCTGTCGGACGCAGCACCCCGGCTGCCCCGCAAGCGCGTCTGCTGGGAGGAGGAGATGCCGGGCCCCATGGAGGGCCGGTGCTACTACACCTCTCCCACTGCCTTCGACCCGCTGGGGGAGACCGGGCAGGCGGTCCGCGCGGCACGGGTGGGGCCGCAGCGGTCGGGCGAGGACAACGACGCCTATGAGCTGCGCAAGGAGCACGCGGCCGCCGTCTGGCCGTTCGGCCTGGCGGTCCAGTTCGGCCTGGCGGCAGGGGCCCTGGCGATCACCGCGCGGCGGCTGCGGACCCCGGCGGACCGGCTGCCCAAGGGGGTGCGGATCGCCTGAGGGCGGTGACGGTCGGTTCCCGTACGATCTGAAGAGTGATCGTGGGAGTGGGCATCGACGTGGTGGACGTGGCCCGGTTCAAGACCTCGCTGGAGCGGACGCCCCAGCTGCGCAAGCGCCTGTTCACCGAGCTGGAGCAGGAGCTCCCCGACCTGTCGCTGGCCGCGCGCTTCGCCGCCAAGGAGGCGCTGGCCAAGGCGCTGGGGGCGCCGCCAGGACTGCGCTGGACGGACGCGGAGGTGCGCAGGCAGGACTCGGGCCGCCCCACGCTCCACATCCGTGGCACGATCGCGGCCGCCGCCGCCGCGCTGGGCGTCACGGACTGGCATGTCTCTCTCAGCCACGACGGTGGCGTCGCCACCGCCGTCG
>JAFACJ010000381.1 GCA_023425615.1 Actinomycetes bacterium | reverse complement strand
CTGCGCGGCCGCTCGGACGCCGCGCCGACCGCGCGCCGCGCGCTGGTGCGGGGCCGCGCGGTGTTCGACCAGCTCTCCAAGAACGACACCACCGACCTGGTGTTCGGTTTCACCGACCGGCAGATGTCGTTCTACGAGGGGGACACCTACACCAACCTCGGCGACCACCAGAAAGGCGAGGAGACCCTGCGCAAGGCGCTCACCCTCTACTCGCCGACGGAGCTCATCGACCGCACCCTCGTCAAGCTCGACCGCGCCGCCTGCTCCATGTACGCCGGAGCCCCCGACCAGGCGGCGGTACGGGCAAGAGAGGCGATCATGGACCTCGAACCCGAGCACCGCTCCGACATCCTCATGCACCGGGCACGGCAGCTGGCCGCCGCCGTCCAGCAGCAGCACGGCGACCTGGCCGAGCTGAGGGACCTGCGCGAGGTCCTGGCGGGCCCGTCGGTGCAGAGTCCCCTGGGCCCCGGCGGCGAACGGGGGGAGCCCTCCGGCTCGCCCGCGGACCAGGCCTGATCCGGGATGGGGCCCGCTGACAGCGGCGCCTGGACCTCGGTCCGGCGTCCGGAGATCACACCTGTCCGGTGGTCGGGTGACCTGCTCATCCGCCGCTATCTGCCCGAGGACCATGCCGCCGTGCTCTTCCTGCACCGGGAGGGCCTGGCCAGGATCGGGCTGCGTCCGGGCGACGGCGTCTACTACGAGCACGACCTGCACCGGCTGGAGGAGCTGTACCTGCGGGACGGCACGGGGGAGTTCCTCGTCGGCCTGCGCGAGGGCGAACCGGTCGCGATGGGAGGGCTGCGCCGGGTGGACACCTGGGTCGGCGAACTCGTCAGGCTGCGCGTGCGCCCGGATCTGCAGCGCCACGGGTACGGTGCGGCGATGCTGATGGCGCTGGAGGAGCGCGCCAGGGAACTGGGCTACGGGCGGCTCATCGGCGACACGACCGAGTTCCAGGGCGCGGCCCTCCAGCTCTACCGCAAGTTCGGCTGGAAGGAGACCGGGCGCAGGACGATCAACGGCATCGTCAACATCTACGGGGAGAAGTACCTCTGACGTGCCGTGGGAGGCGCCGTCCACGGGCCGTGGGCGGCGCCTCCTCCCCGCTCCTACAGCTTCAGCCCGGTGTGGCGGGCCATGAAGGACATGGTGTCGACGGACAGGTCGACGCTGCGGGTCAGCGAGCGGGCGCCGTGGCCCACCTCGGCCTCGTTGCGCAGCAGGATCGGGCCGCCCTCGGCGTGCTGGAGCGCAGCGCACATCTTGCGGGCGTGCAGCGGGTCGACCCGGGTGTCGCTCTCGAACACCGTGAACAGCGTCGCGGGGTAGGAGACGTCCGGCTTCACATGGTGGTAGGGGGAGTAGGCGAGCAGCCACTCGAACTGCTCGGGGTCCTCGGCCGACCCGTACTCCACGTTCCAGGTCTGGCCCAGGCCGAACTTCTCGTACCGGATCATGTCCAGCAGCGGGGCTGAGCAGACGACGGCCGCGTACAGCTCGGGCCGCTGGGTGAGGGCCGCGCCGACGAGCAGGCCGCCGTTGGAGCCGCCGGAGATGGCAAGCTGCCCGGGCGCCGTCCAGCCGTCGGCGATGAGGCGTTCGGCGGCGGCGTGGAAGTCGTCGAAGACGTTCTGCTTGTTGCCGAGCATCCCCGCCCGGTGCCACTCCTCGCCCTCCTCCGAACCGCCGCGCAGGTTGGCGATGGCGTAGACGCCGCCGGCCTCCACCCACGCCAGGACGCCCGCCGAGTAGGCGGGGGTCAGCGAGACGTTGAAGCCGCCGTAGCCGTACAGGATCGTCGGCTTGGGGCCGCCCTCCAGGCTGCCGAGCACCAGCATCCGCACGGTCGTGCCGTCCTCGGAGGTGTAGGCGATCTGCCGCGCCTCCACCGGCGGCACCTCGACGCTGCCGGGGGGCGTCGCCCACAGGGTCGTCTCCCCGGTGCGGGCGTCATAGCGCTGCACCCCGCCGGGCGTGACGTTGTCGGTGTAGCCGAACCACGCCTCGTGGCCGCCCTCGGGCCGCTCGACCAGCCCGCCGATGGAGCCGAGGCCGGGCAGCGGCACCTCGCCCAGGCGCTCCCCGGTGACCAGGTCGTGGACGGTGATCTCGCTGACCGCGTGCCGCGTCCAGCCCGCCAGCAGCACCGGGCGGTCGAGGTCGTCGAGGATGGCGAAGTCGCTGAGGACCGCCTCGGAGTCCTCGGCCAGGAGGTCCTTCCAGCGCTCGTAGGACAGGTCGGACGGGTCGGCGACGGCAAGGCGCGCCCGCGGGGCGTCGCGGTCGGTGAAGATGTAGGCGCGCCCGTCGCGACCGAAATGGACACCCGTCTGGGCGTCGACGTCGAGTTGGACCGGCTGCAGCTCGGGGCTCTCCAGGGAGCCGGAGCCGAGGTCGGCGTACCACAGGTCGTTGCGGGGCGCGGTGCCGCGGGAGGCCGAGACCGTCAGCCAGCGGCCGTCGCGGCTGACGGACACCCCGTAGTAGTTGGTCTTCTCCATGCCGTCGCCGAAGATCATGACATCGTCGGTCTCCGGGTCGGTGCCGAGGCGGTGCAGGTAGACGCGGCGGTGGTACTGGTCCTCGCCCTCGGGCACCCGGTCCTTGGGCAGCCGCCGCACGTAGTAGAACGCCTCGCCGCCGGGGAGCCAGGCGATGGCGCTGTAGCGGCAGCGGTCGATGGGGCCCTCCAGGGTCTCCCCGGTGGCCACGTCCATGATCGAGAGCTGGGACTCCTCGTCGCCGCCGACCGACAGCTGGTAGGCCAGCAGCCTCCCCTCCTTGTCGGGCTGCCAGGCGTCGAGGGTGGTGGTGCCCGAGGCGTCCAGCGCGATCGGGTCGATCAGCGCCCGCTCGGTGCCGTCGGGGTCGACGGTGTACAGGACGGACAGCTCCTGCTCGGCGGTGCGGCGCATGAAGAACCGCCGCTCGCCCCGCCAGATGGGCGCCGAGACGCTGCCCGCGCCGAGCAGCTCGGTGATCCTGGTCCGCAGCCGCTCCCGGCCCGGCAGGGCGTCCACGTGCGCGTGGAACAGCTCGTCCTGCTCCCGCAGCCACTCCTTGGTCTCCGCGCTCTGGGGCTCCTCCAGCCAGCGGTACGGGTCGGCGACCCGATGGCCGTGGAGCTCTTCGACGATGTCCTGACGGTGCGCTGCCGGGTAGTCCATGGGGCTCAGCCTACTCAGCCGGAGGGCGGAGATCGGCTTCCCGCGGCGGCGCCCACGCAAGCCTCACCTTCCGGACGTGACTGCGGTCGCCCTGAACGGGGCATAAAGGGGTAGCGCGAAGCGCTTCCCATTAGTCACACTGTTGACAGCGTGGGGTCGTCGACTCACTCGCCTGGAGGAGGTCCTCGTGGCGGATGCATCGGATTCGGCCGAGCCAGGTGCCCGGCCTCGGGACGCTCTGTCTGGGCTGCCGCACACCAGACCGGGCCGACAACGGCGGCGGCGACGACGAAGGCGCACCCCGTCCGGCCTTCACCTTCGGGTGGAGGCGGGCTGATGCGCCAGGTCCTTCTCCTGAACGCCACGTACGAACCACTCACGACACTGCCCCTGCGCCGGGCGGTATGTCTTGTGCTGCGGGAGAAGGCCGAGGTCGTGCACCACGACTCCTCGGGCGCCCACCTGCGGTCCGCCAACTCCTCCATGCAGGTGCCCTCGGTCATCAGGCTGAGGCGTTATGTCCGTATCCCCTTCCGTACCAGGATCCCGCTGACCCGTGCCGCCCTCATGCGCCGCGACAACTACCGGTGCGTCTACTGCGGCAAGAAGGCGGAGACCATCGACCACGTGCTCCCGCGCAGCAAGGG
>JAFACJ010000374.1 GCA_023425615.1 Actinomycetes bacterium | reverse complement strand
CCTCCGACGGGGCCGCCCGTCCCCGTCTCTCAGGGGGCGCCGGAGAACCAGCGGCGCGGGTGGCGGGTCAGGTGGTAGCCGGCGACGCCCAGGAGGGCGGCGAGGACGCCGCCGCCCACGGTCCACGCCCAGCGGCCGGAGAACCGGGAGAACCAGCTCTTGGCGCGCTTGGCGGGCTTGGGGGCGGAGACGACGTCCACCGCGGCCGACGTGGGGTCGGCGTCCGGGGCCAGGGTGGCGCCGGGGTTCACGGGCGGGGACAGCGGCGCCTTCAGTGTCGCGCCGTCGGGCTGGGCGGTCCCGTCACGGAGGGCGAGGTCCAGGGAGGTCTGGATCGGCAGGCCCAGGTCCTGTTCGGGGAGCGCGGTCGCGGCGAGGCGGATGTAGTAGGTGCCCGGCAGCGGATCGGACGACCAGGGCTCGGCCCAGGAGCGGATCCGCCGCAGCGTGCAGCCGAGCGAGACCGCGGCGCCGCCGGGTTCGGCGGTGGCCGTCTGCGTGCCCGCCGTGCAGGACTGGCGCCGGCGCAGGCCGTCGAAGACCTCGACGGTCCAGGTGGCGGCGCCGTGGCGGCTCGCGGAGTCCGGCAGGGTGACGTTCACGGTGATCCGGCCGGTCTGCCCGGCCGCGGCGGCGAACGACCAGTACAGGTAGTCGCCGGTCGAGGCGGGGACCCGCACCGGCTGCCCGGCCCGTACCGTGGTCGCGGTGAGGAACGACGTGCCGGCGGTGTCGACCGTCGGAAGGGGGGCCGGTGTCGCCTCGTCCGCGGCGGCCGGTCCGGCGATCGCCATGAGGACGGCACCGGTCAGGCCCGGGAGTGTCGTGGCGCGCATCGTCAGTTCTCCTTCCAGACGGCGATCCGCCAGCGGGCGAGCCAGCCGGCGATCAGGCCCGTGAGCAGGCCGGCCACGGCGAGCACGAGCAGCAACTGCCAGCCGCGCCCCAGGTCGGGTCCGCTGGGCGCGGGCGAGGAGGGCGCCAGGCCGACGGTCAGCTCCAGGGGCATGCCCGGCGCCTTCCGCACGGCTCCGGGGGCGGAGAAGGAGTTGCTGACCTCCAGGCAGACGGTGCTCGGCGCGGGCGCGTCCTCGTCGTCCGAGCCGGGGGAGCGCTGGTCGGACCAGCGCAGCCCGGCGGACTGCACGTCGGTGCGCCCGCTGCCCGCGTCGGCGTTGCGGACCAGTTCCCGGCCCTGCTGGGACGTGGCGCGCAGCAGCACCCCGTAGTCGGGGTTCAGCTTCCGGTCCAGCGAGATGCTCACCGAGGCGCGCAGCTCCTGCCCCGCGGGCACCCGTACCCGGTACCAGCGGTGCTCGGAGAACACCTGACGGTCGGTGTAGACGCCGGGCGCCAGGACCGGGGCGGTGTCGCACCGCACGTCACCGGCCACCCGGCGCGGTGTCGCCTGGTAGGTGGTGGCGGCCCGCCGCACCAGCTGCTCGAGCCGTCCGGTGAGCTGGTCCTGGCTCTGGACGGCGGTGTAGGTGCCGCCCGTGGCCTCGGCGATGCAGCTCAGCTGCTGCCGTACCTTGGCGTTCAGGGTGAGCCCGAGGGTGTCGACCACCAGGTGGGTGCCCTGCGCGGCCAGCTCTCTGGCGACCTCGCACGGGCCGGGGAGGCCGCACTCGTCCTGGCCGTCGCTGATGAGGACGATCCGCCGGGTGGTCTCACCGGTGCCCAGGTCCTTGGCGGCGGCACGGAGGGCGAGCCCGATCGGGGTCCAGCCGGTGGGCTGCAACGTGGCGATCGCCGTCTTGACCGCGACCTTGTCGACCGGCCCGACCGGGACGAGCTGCCTGGTGTCCTTGCATCCGACGGCCTTGCTCGCGCCGGGGAAGCGGTGCTGCGACCCGAACAGCCGGATGCCCACCTGGGCCTCGGCGGGTATCGCGTCCAGCACGTCGTTGAACGCCTGCTTGGCGACCGACATCCGGGTACGCCCGTCGAGGTCGGCGATGCGCATCGATCCGCTGACGTCGAGCAGGAGCTCCACCCTGGGAGGCTCCTGGACGGGAAGCTCCTCGGCGGAGGCGGGTCTCGCACCGAAGAGAGCCAATGCGCTGAATATGGCCAAAGCGACCGACATGCGGGAGAAGACGGCCGCGGACCATCGTCCGTTGATCATCCGAGGGATGATAATGACGACAGATGGCGAAGATCGTCTTCTCACCCCCCGGACCTGGAAATATGCCTGCTTTTGTTACCGATCACCCCGGCGGTGCCGCCGGAGGCGCGGATCAGTCGGCGATCTGGGTGAAGTTGACGACGCGCCAGCCGGTCGGGGGATAGGGGTCGACGTAGAAGTGGGTGGAGCCGCCCTCGTAGCGGTAGTAGCAGTCGTAGGCGTAGCTCACGCCGACGGAGGAGCCGGGGTTGCAGCCCTCCACCTTGGCGTCGGTGTCCACGACGGCTCCGGCGAAGATCTTCTCGACGGTGTTGGGTCCGGCGGCCTTGCGGGCGGCCTCCTTGTCGCCGATGTGCCAGGCGGCGACCAGGGCGTCGGCCGCGGCCTTGGCGT
>JAFACJ010000451.1 GCA_023425615.1 Actinomycetes bacterium | reverse complement strand
ACCTTGCTCAGATGGGTCTGGAGGTAACCCGGGTCGAAGGGGACGATCGCCGACTCGTGCCGGTGGCCGAGGCCGCGCAGGAGCTCCATCCACTCCCAGCTTCCGGAGATCTCCGTGTCGATCGGGCGGACCGTGGCGCCGAGGATGGGTCCCGCGTTGTGCCGCAGGACGAGGTTGCGCCACTGGCCGAGGAACCTGCGGAACTCCTCGAGGCCGGCCCCGGTCTCCGAGACGAGGCCGGCGACGGTGCGCAGCGCGGCGTTCACCCGCTGCACCTGCGCCGCCATCTCCACGATGCCCTCGTCGGCGGCGTCGCACAGCAGCGGTACCGCGCTGAGGGACTCGCGCGGCGCGGCGCCGTCGTTGACCTCGGCGGCGAACGCGGCGGCCATGTCGTTGTGGAGGCTGGCCAGCGAGATCTGGAACCGCAGGCGCGCCACGTCGGCGCGCAGCCTGCCGAACTCCTCCTTCAGGAGTTCCAGGGCGGTGACGGACTTGCGCATCGGCCCGGCCATCACCCGCGCGACGTTCGCCAGCACGGGCGCGGAGTCCACGGCGAGCTCCGACGCCTGCTGGGCGGCGGCCACCGACGCGTCGAGGCGGCGCGCGATGTCGAGCACCTTCTCGGAGGTCGTGGCCAGATCGTCGCTGAGCTTCTGGTACCCGGTCAGCCGCCCGACGAGCTCGTCGAGCATCGCGTCCAGCGCGCCCGTCCCGTCCAGGATCTCCGCGAGGGGCCCGTACGCGCCGGGCCTCGCGTGCGCCGCCGGTGCCAGGCGGCTCCTGCCGGAGACCTCCTCGGGCAGCGCGTCCAGCATGAACGCCTCATAGGAGCCGTACCCGTACCGCCGCAGCGTGGTCTCGATCTCCGCCGCGCCGAGCAGAGCGGCGCGGTGGCGGGTGGCACCGCCCTGGTGGAGCGCCTCCCGCTCGACGCGCAACGCCTGCGCGTACACCTGCCCGGCGACCTCGAACAGCGGTCCGCGCGGCGCCGTCCGCACCGAGACATAGCCGTCGTGGAGCCTGCTGATGGTGGCGAACACCCAGTAGTGGCCGCCGTCCTTGGTGCGGTTCTTGACGTAGGCGCCGACGGGCCTGCCGGCGGCGAGCCCGTCCCAGATCAGCCGGAACACCCCACCCGGCATGTCCGGATGGCGCACGGTGTTGTGCGGCGCCCCGATCAGTTCGTCGAGCCGGTATCCCGAGACCCGGACGAACACCGAATTGCCCTGGAGGATCACTCCGCGCCGGTCGGTGGTGGAGAAGAACAGTTCCCCCGCGCCCATCGTCGTCATGGGCAGCCCCCTTTACCCCGAGGCGGCGAGTGAAGTCAGAACACGGCTCGCCTACCTGGTTAGTGCATTTTGCCCATGATCCTCCCATGGACCGGTCCGACCGGTGACGGGGGAGGATCACCTGGCGGGCGCGGCCTCCATGTCGAAGTTGACACGGCCGTCGCTCACCGAGGTGACGGTGACGGTGACGTCGCGGATGGCGCCGTCGGAGGCGACGAGGGTGCAGGTGATCTTGGAGCCGACCTCGCCGGGCAGGTCGGAGGGGCAGTTCGCGCCCAGCGTGCCGCCGATGATCTGGCTGCCGAGCTTGGCGTTGATCTGCTCCTCGACGTCGGAGGCGGCCACCGAGGTGCCGCAGGCGGTGAGGCAGGTGAGGAGGACGGCGCCCAGCAGGGCGGGGGCCGGCAGCTTGCGCATGATCGTTTCCTTCGGTTCCGTGTGGAGGTGACGGACTCGACGATCCCCGGACGGCTGTCCCCCCGCCCAGTGTCAGGCGTCCCGTTCGTTAAGGGATGTCCGGTTCATGGGGTCGGGGTGGAGGTGGGCGGTCCTCCGCCCAGCTCGAAGGTGTAGGTGAGCTCGCCGTCCCGCGTACCGGTGATGGTCACGTACACGTGGTACTCGACACCGTGCGGCGCGGTGATCCGGCACAGCTGGCCGCCGCCCGCGGGGCCCGACAGCTCGCTGTCGCAGCTCACGCCCAGGACCTCGATCCCCTCCCGGGTGTAGTGCGCCTTGACCTCCTCCTCCAGCGCGGCCTTGGTCACCGAGGGTCCGAAGATCATGGAGCACCCGGCCGTGACCGCCATGGCGGGCAGCAGCCACACCGACTTGCGCACCGGTACCTCCGGGTCAGGGAACGGATTCGCATCCCAGACGATCTCCCGTCCCCGGTCCCGGGTCCCAGAGTCCCCGGTCCCCTTCGGCAGGGACAACGGATACCTTTTTGTCCCATGCGGCTTCATGTGGGATGCGCGATGTGGATGCACAGGTCCTGGCAGGGGCGGTTCACCTCTTCCCGGATCCCCGCGGGGGAGAAGCTGCGCTCCTACGCGGGCTGGTGCGACGCCGTGGAGGGCAACACGACGTTCTACGCGACGCCGAGCAGGAACACCGTGGAGTCGTGGGCGCGGCAGACGCCGGAGGACTTCCGCTTCGTCCTCAAGCTGCCGAAGCCCGTCACGCACGAGCGCCGGATGACGGGGGCCGAGGACGTCCTCCACCCGTTCCTCGACGCGATCGAGCCGCTCGGGCCCCGCGCGCACGCGCTGTGGGTGCAGCTGCCCGGCTCGTTCGGGCCGCTGGACCTGGCGCTCCTCTCGGGGTTCCTGCGGAGCCTTCCGCGCTCGTACCGCCTGGCCGTGGAGGTACGGCACCGCGCGTTCTTCGAGGACGCCCGCTCCGCCCGCCTCCTGGAGCAGGTGCTCGGGGAGACCGGCGCCGAGTGGGTGCCGTTCGACACCGTCTTCTTCTTCACCGAGCCGCCCACGACCGCCGCCGAGCGGGAGGGCTGGGAGCGCAAGCCCCGTATGCCGCGGCGCACCCGCGCCCTGACGGACCGGCCGATCATCCGCTACCTGGGGCGCGACGACGCCGAGCGCACCGCCGCGAGCTGGGGCCCCTGGGTCGACGTCGTGGCAGGCTGGCTCCGCGAGGGGCGCTCGCCCACCTTCTTCCTGCACACCCCGGACAACACCGAGGCCCCGGCCCTCGCCCGCCGCTTCCACGACGACGTCCGCGTCCTCGTGCCCGACCTCGACCCGCTGCCCGAGCCCCTGATCGACGACGAGCCGCTCACCCTCTTCTGAACGGGCTTGACCTTCACCCATGGGTGAGGGGTTAGCGTCCTCCGGTCCCGAGACGAACGAGAGGAGCTGTCATGGGTGTGCGAAGCGCGCGGGAGGTCAGGGTGGCGCGGCCGATCGAAGGGTTGCCGACCGCGGGTGACTTCGAGGTGGTGGAGGTGCCCGTGCCCGAGCCGGGTGAGGGGGAGGTCCTGGTCCGCAACCGGTTCTTCCAGGTGATGCCGGCCCTGCGGACCCTGCTGGGAGGCGGTTTCCCCGGGGCGCCGCTCCCCAGCCCGAAGGGGGGCGACGTACCGCCGGGGGCGACGATCGGGGAGGTCGTCTCGGCGCGGGGCGGCACCGGGCGCCTGGTGTCGCACTTCCTGGGGTGGCGGGAGTACGCGGTGGTGCCCGAGGCGCAGCTCACCGCGCTGGGCGGGGAGTTCGCGGATCCCGCCGTCCACCTGGGGCAGGGCTGGACCGCCTGGTCCGCGCTGCGCGCCGCCGAGGTGCGCGAGGGCGACACGGTGTTCGTGAGCGGAGGCGCCGGCTCGATCGGGTCGTGGACGGGGCAGGTGGCACGGCTGCTGGGCGCCGGACGGGTCGTCGGCAGCACCGGCTCCCCGGAGAAGGCCGAGCGGATGCGCGCGGAACTCGGCTACGACGCCGTGGTGGTGCGCGGACGGGGTCCGATCGCCGGGCGGCTGGCCGAGGCCGCGCCCGACGGCGTCGACGTCGTCATCGACAACGTCGGAGGCGAGCAGCTCCAGGCCGCGGTGAAGTCGGCGCGGCAGGGCGCGCGGATCGTGGTGGTGGGCGCCCTCTCCGGCCAGATGGAGCCGGGCGGGAGCGGCACCACCTCACCGGTGGAACTCGACTCCTTCGAGATCATCGCCAAGGCGCTCGTGCTGCGCGGCCTCACCATGTCCCCCGGCCACGGGACCCCCGAGTGGAAGGAGTGGGCC
>JAFACJ010000386.1 GCA_023425615.1 Actinomycetes bacterium | reverse complement strand
GGGCGAGGCCGAGCCCGACGACCGCGTGCTTGGTGGTGGTGTAGGGGATGCCGAGCGGCATGGGGAACAGGCCGGCGAGGGACGCGGTGTTGACGATGTGGCCGTGTCCCTGCTCCAGCATGATGCGGTAGGCGGCGTCGACGCCGTGGACGACGCCCTTCAGGTTGATCTCGATGGCGCGGTTCCAGTGCGCGAGGGTGAGTTCCTCGGCGAGGCCGGCGACGGCGATGCCGGCGTTGTTGAAGACGAGGTCGAGCCGTCCGTGGTCCCGGGCGACCTGCTGGTAGCGGTCGCGGACGGCCTCGGCGTCGGTGACGTCGAGGCCGGCGGCGAAGGTCTTGCCGGAGAAGCGGCGGTTGAGGTCCTCGGCGGTGGCGGTGGCGCCCTCGGCGTTGAGATCGGCGATGATCACGGTGTCGCCGCGTCCGGCGAGCGCGGCGGCCAGGGACCTGCCGATCCCCGAGGCGCCTCCGGTGACGATCGCGATGCTCATGAGATGCCCCAAACACTGATCGGTCGGACAGATCGCTAGATTCTAGGGGCGCTGAGTCGCGGGGCACTACGAGAAGATGCGCAATCCCTTCCCGGGAACCTGAGGGGGAACGCACATCCGGCGGTGTCAGGCAGCGGTCTTGCGGACCTTCGGCTGGTCCCAGATGCCCAGGGCGGCCCAGACGTACCTGTTCACACCGTTGATGACCTTCAGTTCGGCCATCAGGTCGCGGACCTTGGCGACGGAGTTGCGGATCTCCTCCCGTCCGGCGTCGCTCTGGTACGCCTCGCGCACCACCTCCGGCGGGATGCCGAAGTGGCGGACCATCGAGCCGGGCGGGGAGAGCATGATGCGGGCCATCACCCCCAGGACGACCGGGGAGAGCAGGCCGAGGGCGTTGCGGCGGACCGCGCTCAGCCGCGGCACCCGGTGCTTGAGGAAGTGCCGGGCGAAGGAGATGTGCCGTGCCTCCTCGGCGATGTGGATCTTCATGATGGTCTGCTCCAGCGGGTGCTGGATGTGCCCCTCCTTGAGGGACTTGCGCTGGACGTAGTCGATCGGGTCCTCGCCGCCGAGCACGAAGACGAAGAAGAGCTCGGTCGACACCAGCGGGATCAGCGGGGAGATCTGGGCCAGGAGGCTGAGTGCCCGGGGCATGCCCTTGATCGGCATCTTGGTCCGGTTGACGAACTCCTGGAACATCATGCCGTGGTGACACTCCTCGGTCGTCTCGTGGTAGACGTACCGGAACTCCGGACGGCCGTTCGGCAGCCGGTAGGCGTAGTTGAGCAGGCCGCGCTTGAGCAGGTTCTCGAACTGCAGGCCGATCTTCATCGCGGTCGCCACCCGCCACAGCCCGATCCGCGCCTGGACCTCCACGGGCTGCGCCCTGTACCAGGCGGTGGCGCCGAGCTTGTCGACGGGCGGCAGGATCCAGCGCGGGTCGTCCGGGTCGATCCGGTACTCCGGGTCGTCCCAGGGGATGTCGGCGTATGCCTCCCAGTGCTTGTCCACGCTCGCCTTGTTCAGACGGTCGATGACGCCCAGGTAGGACCCGCGGTCCTTGACCTGCTCGCGGACTTCCTCGGCGAGCTCGGCGGGGGTTTCGGGCATGGTGCTGCTCCTCGTCAATCCGGGGGGATGAGGTCCTGGGCGAAGGCTTTGATCATGTCCAGGACGGCGCGCTGGTGGCCGTTCTCGTCGCCGTCCAGTGAGTGCTGCAGGGAGAGGCCGACCAGCAGCGCGAACAGGCCGCGGACGAGGGTGTCGACGGCGTCCTCGGGCAGGCTCTCGGGGAACAGCTCGTGGAAGACCTCCTTGACGATCTCCACGACGCGGTTGTTGAGCTGTCTGCTGAGGTCGCGCAGGGCGTCGTCGGTGCGTCCGGCCAGGGCGAGTTCCAGCAGGGCCAGCGCGGGCGGCTGCTGGAGCGTCTCCCAGAACAGCTCCACGGCGCCGGCGACGTTGCGCTGGCCGTCGGGGAGCCGGTCGTAGGAGGCGTGGTACTCCTCGCGGAGCTTCTCCAGGAGGTGTTCCAGGGCGGCGGCGACCAGTTCCATCTTGGTCGGGTAGTGGTGCTGCTGCGCGCCGCGGCTGACGCCGGCGCGCCGGGAGACCTCGGTGGTGGACAGGCCGGCCCAGCCGAGGTCGGCGAGGGTCTCGGCGGTGGCGTCCAGCAGCCTGGCCTGCGTCGCCGACCGGCGCTCGGCCTGGGTGCGGCGGCTTGACCTGCGGTGGTGGCGCCTGCTCACGGACATGGTTGGACGGTACGTCCAACACATACAAGCAATCAAGCCTGCTTGTATGTTGTACGGGTCACAGCCCGGAGAAACCTGTGCGACATATGGAACGAGCCAGGACTACTGTTGTGTCATGCGGTTGAAACAATCGGACAAGCTGGCCGACGTCTGCTACGAGATCAGGGGTCCGGTGCTCAAGCGGGCGCAGCAGCTCGAGGACGCCGGGCACCGGGTGCTGAAGCTCAACATCGGCAACCCCGCCCCGTTCGGTTTCGAGGCCCCGCCGGAGATCCTCCAGGACGTCGTCCGCAACCTCTCCCAGGCGCACGGGTACAGCGAGTCCAAGGGGCTGCTCTCCGCCCGCCGCGCCGTGGTCCAGCACTACGAGGAGCAGGGGTTCAAAGGACTCGACGTCGAGGACGTCTTCCTGGGCAACGGGGTCTCCGAACTGATCGTCATGACGATGCAGGCGCTGCTCGACGACGGCGACGAGGTGCTGATCCCCGCCCCCGACTACCCGCTGTGGACGGCCTCGGTGGCGCTCGGCGGCGGCACCCCGGTGCACTACCTGTGCGACGAGGAGGACGGCTGGCAGCCCTCCCTCCAGGACATGGAGGACAAGATCACCTCGCGTACCAAGGCGCTGGTGATCATCAATCCGAACAACCCCACCGGCGCCGTCTACTCGGCCCAGACCCTGGAGCGGATCGCCGAACTGGCGAGGCGGCACGACCTCATCGTCTTCTCGGACGAGATCTACGACCGGATCCTCTACGACGGCGCCCGCCACACCTCGATCGCCGCGCTCGCGCCCGACCTGTTCTGCCTGACCTTCAGCGGGCTGTCGAAGTCCTACCGGGTCGCGGGCTTCCGCTCCGGCTGGGTGGTGCTGTCGGGCCCGAGGACGGGAGCCGAGTCCTACATCGAGGGCATCGAGGTCATCGCCAACATGAGGCTGTGCCCCAACGCCCCGGCCCAGCACGCCATCCAGGCGGCCCTGGGCGGACGGCAGAGCATCAAGGACCTCGTCCTGCCCGGCGGACGGCTCCTGGAACAGCGCGACCGCGTGGTCAAGCTGCTGAACGACATCCCCGGAGTGAGCTGCGTCCTGCCGCAGGGCGCCCTGTACGTCTTCCCCAAGTTCGACCCGCTGGTCTACCCGATCGCCGACGACATGCGGTTCTGCCTGGAGCTCCTGGAGGAGCAGAAGCTGCTCATCGTCCACGGAACGGGCTTCAACTGGCCGCGCCCCGACCACTTCCGGCTCGTCACCCTCCCCCACGCCGAGGTCCTGGAGGACGCCGTCGGACGGCTCGCCACCTTCCTGGAGACCCGCCGCGCCTGACGGGGTGACGTCTGACTGGTGCGGTGCCCGGAGGGATGCGGCTCCGCGCCGGGACGGTGTGTTTCTCCTGTGGGTCGTTGAGTGCGTCGGCGCGTTCTAGTCGCGGGTAGTGCGCCGTTGGGCGTGTGTTTCTCTTGTGGGTCGTTGAGTGCGTCAGCGCGTTCTAGTTACGGGTAGTGCGCCGTTAGGCGTGCGTCTCTCCTGTGGATGACGGGGTGTTCTGTGGGTGGGGACCGGTACGGTTGCGGGGTGTCTTCTCCTCCGCAACCTCGTATCGCCCAAAGGGATCTGCCGCCGCTGAGTGAGCTGGTGGTCGCGGCTGTGGAGGCCGTCGGAGGCAGCGAGAGGCCCGGCCAGACGAAGATGGTCGAGGCCGTCGACCAGGCGTTGCGGCGCGGGGAGCACCTGGCCGTCCAGGCGGGTACGGGGACCGGCAAGTCCCTCGCCTATCTGGTGCCCGCGGTGCGTCACGCGATGTCCAAGGGCGTCACGGTGGTGGTGTCCACCGCCACCATCGCGTTGCAGCGGCAGCTCGTGGACAGGGACCTCCCGCGGCTGGCCGCGGCGCTCGAACCGCTGCTGGGCCGTGAGCTGCGCTACGCGATCCTCAAGGGGCGGCGCAACTACCTGTGCCTCAACCGGATGTCGGTGGGGGCTCCCGACGACCCCGAGGACGGGCTGTTCGACACCACGCAGGTCTCGGTGCTCGGCCGCCAGGTGCAGCGGCTGCACGAATGGGCGGAGAAGACCGACACGGGCGACCGCGACGAGATCGTGCCCGGCGTCTCCGAGCAGGCTTGGCGCCAGGTGTCGGTCACCGCCAAGGAGTGCCTGGGCGGGCAGCGCTGCCCGCAGGCCCAGTCCTGCTTCTCCGAGCTGGCCAGGGCCGAGGCCGCCGAAGCCGACCTGGTGGTGACCAACCACGCGATGCTGGCCATCGACGCGCTCGAGGACTTCCAGGTGCTGCCCGAGCACGACGCCGTCGTCATCGACGAGGCGCACGACCTGGTCGACAGGGTCACCTCGGTGGCCTCGGGCGAGCTGTCGGCCGGCGCGATCGAGACGGCGGCACGGCGCGCGGGCAAGGTCGTCTCCGACCGCGGCGCCGACCGCCTCAAGGAACTCGGCGAGGACCTGCGGGTCGCCTTGGACGAGCTGAACGCGGCACGGCTGGACGTGCTGCCCTCACATCTGGGCAACACCCTGCAGGCCGTCCGCGACACCGCGCAGGAATGCCTGCGCGCCCTCGGCCCCGAACCCAAGGAGTCGGACCCGGCGATCTCGGCGGCCCGCCGCGCTGCCAAGACCTCCCTGGAGGACGTCCAGACGACGGCCGCCCGCATCCTCGACTCGTTCGAGGTCCCCCTCGCCGACCGCTGGGACGTCACCTGGCTGTCGAAGTCCTTCGACGGCAAATGGCCGCCCGCCCTGCACATAGCCCCCATCGCCGTCGGCGGCCTCCTCCGCGAGTCACTCTTCAAGACCCGCACCACCATCCTCACCTCGGCCACCCTCACCTTGGGGGGCTCCTTCGAACCCCTGGCCCGCCAATGGGGCCTTCCCGCCCCCACCGGCTCGGGGCCCTCCTCCAGGCACTCTTCCGGGCCGTCCTCGTCGGGCTCTCAGGAGGCGGGCGCGTCGGGCTCTCAGGAGCTGGCCGCGTCCCGCTCTCAGGGGTCGGGCACGTCCGGCTCTCAAGGATCGGATGAGTCCGGCTCTCAGGGGTCGGACGCCTTGTCCGGTTCTCAGGGGTCGGACGTGCCGTCCCGCTCTCTGGGATCGGGCACGTCCGGGGCTTCGCGTGCTGGCCGTGGCCAGGGTGCGTCCGAGGGCGGGGAGGGCGACGGTCGGCGGGCCGGGTCGCGGCGGGCGGACTCCGCGGCGGGCGCGGAGGCGGTCGCCGATGACGAGAACGGGGGTGCCTCCGATGACGACGAGACGCCGCTGATCTGGACGGGACTCGACGTCGGATCGCCGTTCGACTATCCGCGCAGCGGGATCCTCTACATCGCCAAGCATCTGCCCGCGCCCGGCCGTGACGGGCTGCCCAAGGAGTACCTGGAGGAACTCGCGTCGCTCATCGAGGCGGCCGGAGGACGCACCCTCGGGCTGTTCTCCTCGATGCGCGCGGCCAAGCAGGCGGCCGAGGAACTGGAGGTCGACTTCCCGATCCTCTGCCAGGGCGAGGACTCCACCTCCCAGCTCGTCAAACAGTTCGCCGAGTCCCCCGAGACCTGCCTGTTCGGCACACTGTCGCTGTGGCAGGGCGTGGACGTCCCGGGCCCCTCCCTGTCCCTGGTCGTCATGGACCGCATCCCCTTCCCACGCCCCGACGACCCCGTGGCCTCCGCCCGCCAGCGCGCCATCGCCGCACGCGGCGGCAACGGCTTCATGCAGGTGGCCGCCTCCCAGGCCGCCCTCCTGCTGGCCCAAGGCGCCGGCCGTCTCCTGCGCAGCTCCACCGACAAGGGCGTCGTCGCCATCCTCGACCCCCGCCTCGCCACCGCCCGCTACGGCTCCTTCCTCCAGTCCTCCCTCCCCCCGTTCTGGCACACCACCGACCCCGTCACCGTCCGCGCCGCCC
>JAFACJ010000385.1 GCA_023425615.1 Actinomycetes bacterium | reverse complement strand
CGCGACGCCCGGGTCCCGGTGGCGCTGAGCTTCGGGCACGAGATGAACGGCGGCTGGTTCTCCTGGGGGTCCAAGGACAACACGCCCGCGGAGTTCGTCGCCGCCTACCGCCACATCCACGACCTCTTCCAGCGGTTCGGCGCCTCGAACGTCATCTGGGTGTGGAGCCCGAACGTGGTGAGCAGGCCCGGCATGGCGCTGGCCCCCTACTGGGCGGGCCCCGCCTACGTCGACTGGGTCGGGCCCATCGGCTACTACGAGTGGAGCCACGGCGCCGAGTCGTTCGACGAGCTGTTCGGGCCGACGCTGGAGCAGATCCGCGAGCTCACCGACCGTCCCGTCCTGCTGCCCGAGACCGCGGCCCCCGAGGGGCCCGGCAAGGCCGAGCACATTCTGGACCTGCTGGAGAACGTCGTCAGCGACGACGACATCGTCGGTCTGCTCTGGTTTGATTTCGACAAGGAACGGGATTGGCGTTACGACTCCTCGCCCGCCGCGCTGCGCGCGTTCCGGCAGGGCGTCTCCCCCTCGGTATACGGATTTGATCCGCGGGATTTCGGGCGGCCCTGAAAGGCGTTCGAAGCCACTGGAATATCACTTCCGGGTAAGGGTGGCGAAAGTGTTATCGCGGTGCACCTTGTGTGCCTATTAAATGGGGGGCGTGGAGCTCGCGGCGGGGCATCTGATAGCGGGCCGCTACCGGTTGATCGCCTTGATCGGCCGGGGCGGGATGGGCGAGGTGTGGCGCGGGCGCGACATCGTCCTGGACCGCGACGTCGCCGTGAAGCTCGTGCGCCTGCGCCCGGAGGACGACCCGGCCCGCAGGCGGATGCTCACCGCGCGGGCGCTGCGCGAGGCGCGCTCGGCGGCACGGCTCAACCACCCGGGGATCGTCGTCGTCCACGACGTGGTCGAGCAGGGCGGCTTCCCGGTCATCGTGATGGAGCTGCTGCCCGGCGTCTCCCTCGGCGAGCTGAGCCGCAGCCGCGGCGGGATCGGCGGGCAGGAGGCGGCCTGGATAGGGATCTCCATCCTGCGGGCCCTGGAGGCGGCGCACCGGGCGCACATCATCCACCGCGACCTCAAGCCCTCCAACGTCCTGCTGGCCGGGGACCGGGTGGTGATCACCGACTTCGGCATCGCGCACGTCCCGGACGGCGCCGAGCTGACGCTCACCGGAGAGCTGGTGGGGACGCCCGCGTTCATGTCGCCCGAGCAGGCGCGCGGGGACGTGGTCACCACGGCGAGCGACGTCTACTCCGTCGGGGCCACCCTGTACGCGGCGGTGGAGGGCAACCCGCCGTTCACCGGCACCGGGCCCGTCGCGGTCCTCGCCGCGCTGCTCAGCCAGGAGCCCCCGCCGATGAAGCAGGGCGGGCCGCTGGAGGCGGTGCTCCGGAGCATGATGGCCAAGAACCCGGCGGCCAGGCCGACCGCGGCGGAGGCGGCGCGCGCCCTGGCCGAGACCGGCGCCATGCCCTTCCAGTCGCCCGTCCCCGGCACTGACGCGCAGTTCCCCACCCCGACGCCCGCCCTCACCGGCCGTCCGCCCTCCCGGCGCAGGGTGCTGGCGCTGGTCGGGCTGGCCGGGCTCACCCTCGGCGGCGGCGCCTCGGCCGCCGCGTTCCTGCTGTCCGGCGGCAGGAAGGGCGGCGTGCCGCCGGTGCTGACGTCCCCGCTGCTGCTGGCCGGCCACCGCGACGCCGTCGGGGCCGTGGCGTTCGACCCGACGGGCCCGCTCGTGGCCACCGGGAGCAGCGACTCCGAGGTACGCCTCTGGGACACCGCCACCCGCCAGACCGTGCACGTCTTCCGCAATCCCAAGCCGGGAAAGAAGTGGATCCCCGTCCGGGCGCTGGCCTGGCGCCCCGACGGGCAGATGCTGCTGTCGTCCGGTGACGATCCGGTCCTGCGGTTCTGGGACGTGCGGGCCCGCGACCTGGACCGCGAGATGAAGGTGGAGGCGCCGGGCCTGACCGGCCTGGACTTCAACAGGGAGGGCACCCTGCTGGGCACCTCCGACGGCGAGGGCGTCCACATCTGGAACGCGCTCGACCTGACGGAGACCGCGCGGATCCGGCACGGGACGCAGCTCCTGCGCGGCGTGGTGTTCAGCCCCGACAGCCGGATGGTGGCCACCAGCTCCGACGACAAGGCCATCCGCCTGTGGGACCTGGCGTCCCGGAGCGAGACACGCCAGCTCATCGGCCACTACAACCGGATCAGGGGGATGCACTTCAGCCCCGACGGGCGCAGGCTCCTGTCGGTCGGCGTCGAACGCAACGCCCGGCTGTGGGACGTGGCGACCGGCGCGTTCATCGGCTACCTCATCGGGCACCGCGACGAGATCATCGCGATCGCCTACAGCCACGACGGCCGCCATGTCGCCACGGGAGGCAAGGACGACGAGATCCGCGTCTGGGACGCCGAGACCAGGAAGACGGTCATGATCCTGGCCGCGGGAGCGCAGACCTACGCCCTGGAGTTCAGCGCCGACGACGAGCGCCTGATGAGCGGCCACCAGGACCAGCAGGCCCGTATCTGGGACATATCCCAGCTCTGATGAGGAGCGGAAGTGACCAGTGAACGGCGCCCGCTGGTCCACCTGGCGCTGTGCGGGCTGCTCACCGCCCAGGCACTGCTCTCGCTGCGGCTGGAGAACACGGCGTTCGAGGACGAGGCCCTCTACCTCTACGGGGGCCGCGTCGTAAGGGACTGGCTGGCGAACGGAGGCACGAAGGACCCCTTCTCCTTCAACGCCTACTATTCGGGGTCGCCGTACTTCTACCCCCTGCTCGTCTCCTTCGTGGAGGAGCGCTTCGGGCTCTCCGGCGCCAGGGCACTCAGCCTGCTGTTCATGCTCGGGGCGAGCGTCCTGCTGTATGCGATGACCCGCAGGCTGCTGGGCGTGAAGGCTGCGCTGTTCGCGGTCGCCGCGTTCGTGACGGCGCAGTCGACGCAGTTCCTCGGCCACTTCGCGACCTTCGACGCCCTGGCGGTCCTCCTGCTGGCGGCCACGGCCTGGCTGGTGGTGCGCTCGGACACGGCGCGGTGGCTGCTGGTCCCGGCCGCGGCGACCGCCGTGCTGGCCGTGGCCGTCAAGTACGCCGCGGCGCTCTACCTCCCGACCGTCTGCGG
>JAFACJ010000366.1 GCA_023425615.1 Actinomycetes bacterium | reverse complement strand
GGACGACGGCCTCCGCGGGCTCCTCCTCGGGCCGGGCCGCCGCCGTCAGCGCCATCAGCACCTCCAGCGGGCTCGTGGCGGTGAGCACCGGGGTGCCGGGCCAGGTCAGGGACTCGGCCTCGGCGCGCAGCGGCTCGGGCGCCGCCATCACGGCCTGGACGGGGTCCAGGCTCGCGGCCAGCTCGTAGACGTCCTCCAGCAGGGCGAGACGGTAGGCCCCGGGGTCGACGCCCGGCGGGGCCTGGGCGGGTCCGGGCGAGACGAGGACCGCGGCGTACCGGTTCCTCACCCGGTGGCCTGCCAGTGGCGGGCGGCGGTGACGCCCTCCAGATAGCCGCGGGCGCGCTCGGTCTTGGGATAGTGGTGGACCAGGCGCCAGAAGGCCGCGTTGTGGCCGGGTTCCAAAAGGTGCGCCAGTTCGTGCACGAGGATGTAGTCGACGACCCACATGGGCATGTCGCGGAGCATGGTGGAGATGCGGATGGTGCCGTCTTCGGGGGTGCACGAGCCCCAGCGGCTGCGCTGGTTGGCCACCCAGCGCACGCTGCTGGGCACGGCCTCGCCGTCCAGGTAGCGGCGGGACAGCTCCAGGGCCCGGTCCATCAGCTCGGCGTCGCCGGACGGTGCGCGGCTGCGCCGTTCCCGGCCGTTCAGCCGCTCCAGGATGCGGGCGATCTCGTACTCCTCCTCGGCCTGGGACAGGCTGGAGGGCAGCATCACAATGGTCTTGTCGCCGTCACGGTAGGCCGACACGGTTCTCCGGCGTCGGGGGCTGCGGCGGACCTCGACGTTGGGGGGCACATGCGCAACCGTAGCCCAAACTTTGCGTTTTCCACAGGGGGCAAATCCTGTTTTCGCAGGTCAAACTTGATTAAAGGGGTAGATCTTCTAGAAAGAACGATCTCCGTCAGTAAATGATCACTTACATTTGCCACTGATGGTTGTGGCGTGAATGACCCTTTATCGCGGACAATGAAGCTGTGAGCGATCTTCCACTTCGCGCGGTGACGCGCACCGCCAAACTGGCCGCCCTCCCCCTGGGCTTCGCCGGCCGCACCGCCCTGGGTGTCGGCAAGAAGACCTTCGGCAAGTCGGCGGAGGCCGTCGCCACGCAGATCCAGACCCGTACCGCCGAGCAGCTCTTCAAGGTCCTCGGTGAGCTCAAGGGCGGGGCCATGAAGTTCGGCCAGGTGATGTCGATCTTCGAGGCGGCGCTCCCGCCCGAGATCGCCGGCCCCTACCGCGCCACCTTGACCCGGCTCCAGGAGGCGGCGCCCCCGATGCCGGTGGCGACCGTCCACAAGGTGCTGGCCGAGAGCCTCGGCACGGACTGGCGCTCCCGCTTCCAGTCCTTCGACGACAAGCCGGCCGCCGCCGCGTCCATCGGACAGGTGCACAAGGCGGTATGGGAGGACGGGCGCGAGGTCGCGGTCAAGGTCCAGTACCCCGGCGCGGGCAAGGCGCTGATCAGCGACTTCAACCAGCTCGCCCGGATGGGCAAGCTGGTCGGCGTGCTCTTCCCCGGCGCCGACATGAAGAGCATCCTGGAGGAGCTGAAGACCAGGGTCCGCGAGGAACTCGACTACACCGTCGAGGCAGCCTCGCAGACCGCCTTCGCCGAGGCCTACGCCGATGACCCCGACTTCCTCATCCCCCGGGTCGTCGCCCAGTCGGGCACCGTCCTGGTCACCGAGTGGATCTACGGCACCCCCCTGTCGAAGATCATCGCCGAGGGCGCGCAGGAGCAGCGGGACCGGGCCGGGCTGCTGTTCGCCCGCTTCCTGTTCTCCGCCCCCACCCGCTGCGGCCATCTGCACGCCGACCCCCACCCCGGCAACTTCCGGCTCATGGACGACGGACGCCTCGGCGTCATCGACTTCGGCGCCGTCGACAGGCTGGAGGGAGGTTTCCAGGAGGAGATCGGCACCCTCATGCGGATCGGCACGCTCGGCGACCCCGAGCAGATCGTCGCCGCCTGCCGCGCCGAGGGCATCATCCGCGAGGACGTCGACGTCGACGCCGAGCAGCTCGCCGCGTTCATCGAGCCGATGGCGGTACCGCTGCGGTCCGAGACGTTCAAGTTCAGCCGGGAATGGCTGCGCGACCAGGCGGCGCGGGTCACCGACCTGCGGCCCGACAACGTCGTGCGCTACCTCAACCTGCCCAAGGACTACGTGCTGGTGCACCGCACGGTGGGCCTGGGCACCGGGGTGCTGTGCCAACTGGAGGCCGAGGGCCCCTTCCGCGCCGAGGCGCTGACCTGGGTGAAGGGCTTCGCCGGGGAGTAGCGCGAGCAGAGAAAGGCCCCGGCAGCGTGGTCTGCCGGGGCCTCTTCCCCTTTTTCCGGAAACGGTCTGTGGGCCGGCCCCCGAGGGCCGGTCCCCGATCAGCCGCGGGTCAGGAGGGCGCGGATCCTGCGCAGGGTGATCCCCGCCTCCTGGCGGGTGGCGGTGCCGGTGTCGGCGACCACCTTGCGCAGGGTCTCACGGCGGGTCCTGCGGACCTCCGCCGCCCACTGGAGGGAGGCCAGTTCCTCCTCCAGCGCCCGTATTCGTTCTCGGCTGATCTCTACACTGAGCAAACTCATCTTCTTTTCCCTCTTCTTGCGCGCCGTGTCCATCACGCGGCCCTCACGCGGCCACTTCGTCGGGAGCCGGGTTCTTCCGCGGACGCCCACGCGGCCGCTTGCGGGCCACGATCTCGCCGCGCACGAACAGCTCGCCGCCCCACACGCCCCACGGCTCACCGCGCTCCAGGGCACCGGCCAGGCAGCTCTTGCGGACCGGGCAGTCCACGCACAGCGACTTGGCCAGCTCCACGTCGGCGGGAGACTCGGCGAAGAACAGCTCGGGGTCGGTACGGCAGGGCAGGTCGTCCACGGCCGGGAAGGTCGGCTCGAGCCCCTGGAGGTTCACCCTCGGTCCTCTCGTTGGATCTCAACGTCTTTGTCGTTCGGGGTTTTCCGGGCCTTGCGTCCTCGCAGAAACAAGAAGGCCGCGGGTCCTGTGGTGGATCCGCGGCCGCGGGGTTGTCTCCGGTCGTCTAAACCGGTGGTCTCCCAAGATACGGAGCCGGCACATCGCGGTGGCGCCGCTGGGGCGCCACGGGGGCCTGGGCGAGGGGTGCGGAGGCAGCGACGATCGCGTTGTTCGCGATCGTTTCGTTGCGCTCGGTCCACCCCTGCGACATCAGGGCATCTCCGCCCAGCAGAGCGGTACCGCCATAGGCGAGCTCACCTGCGAACAGGCACGGCTGCGCGCCCATGCCGAAGGCGGCGCTGCGGAAAGCGCTGACGTCTTTTCTGATCATGGTTCCCATCTCGCCACCTCCTTCGAGGGCTCGCGGTCCCACGCGCCGGGCGCGGACCTGTCCTTCAGTGCTGCACTGAGCCTACGAGAAGCCCAGGAAATCAATCAAGCTATTTTTGACCTGCGGTTCTGTGTCCGGCCACACCCGGAACCCGGCGAACTTTCGCCGCCTTTCAAGCGTCCAAGGGAGGGCGAACGAGGCTCCGGTCTCCGGAGACCCGGATGAGTCCCTCCTGCACCACCGAGACCACCAGCTCGCCGCTCCGCGTGAAGACCTGGCCCCTGGCCAGACCCCGCGCCCCGCCCGCCGCCGGGGTCTCCTGCGCGTACAGCAGCCACTCATCGGCCCGGAACGGGCTGTGGAACCACATGGCGTGGTCCAGGCTTGCCCCGATCGTGCGGGCGTCGCCCCAGGCCAGACCGTGGTTGAGCAGCACGGTGTCGAACAGCGTCATGTCCGAGGCGTACGTCATCAGGCAGACGTGCAGCAGCGGGTCGTCCGGGAGCTTGTCGTTGGTCTTCAGCCACACCAGCGTCTCCCGGCTGGCCAGCTCCGGCTTGCCGACCGCCTCGTAGGTGAGCGGCGTGACATGCCTCAGGTCGAAGGGGCTCCGCTTCTCGTACTCGTCGGCGACCTTCTCCCCGAACAGGGCGGCGAACCTGTCGCGGGTGGGGACCACGCTCTCGGGATCCGGCGCGGCCGGCATCCCGACCGTGTGCTCGGGCCCCTGCTCGGGCACCTGGAAGCTCGCCGACAGGGTGAAGATCGCCTTGCCGTGCTGGACCGCCACGACCCGGCGGGTGCTGAAGGAACGGCCGTCCCGCACCCGCTCCACCGTGTAGACGATCGGCACCAGCGGGTCGCCCGGACGGATGAAGTAGGCGTGCAGGGAGTGCACCTGACGCCCGAAGGGCACGGTCCTGCCCGCCGCGACCATCGACTGGCCCGCCACCTGGCCGCCGAAGACCCGCTGCCGGGGGTCGTCGGGGCTGACGCCGCGGAAGATGTCGTCCTCGATCTGCTCCAGATCCAGGATGTCCAACAGGTTCTGCAAAGGCGTGTTCACGCAGCCAGTGTGGCAAAGACCGCCGTATGCGTCGTCCTCAGGGGGCTGCGACGAACGTCTCACCCGGCTCCTCCCCCCGGCACAGCGCCAGCACCGCCGAACCGTACCGCTCCAGCTTGACCGCGCCGATGCCGCCCACCTTCGCCAGCTCGCCGCGCGTCGAGGGACGCTGCTCGGCGATCGCCTGGAGCGTCGCGTCGGTGAACACCACGTACGCCGGCACCTTCTGCGCCTGCGCCGTCCGCGTCCGCCAGTCCTGGAGCGACTCCAGCAGCGCCTCGTCCACCTCGGCCGGGCACGTCTCGCACCGGCCCAGCTTGCGCTCGACCGGCTTGAGCAGCGACCTGCCGCAGACCCGGCACGGCAACGGGC
>JAFACJ010000291.1 GCA_023425615.1 Actinomycetes bacterium | reverse complement strand
CTCCTTCGCGCGCTCGGCGGCCGACCGCTCGGGCTTCGAGGAGGCGGCCCGGACCATGCTGCGGCAGGCGGCGCTGACGGACCGGATCCGCGATTCGGCACGCCGTGCGCCCGTCTGAGACGACGCCACCTACGAAGGAGAGTTCACGTGCGAGTCCTGTTCACCCCCATGGCGTGGCCGACCCACTACTTCCAGATGGTGGGGATGGCGTGGGCCTTCCGCGCCGCCGGACACGACGTCCGCGTCGCCGGTCAGCCGCCCGTCCTCGACGCCGTCAAGGGCACCGGCATCACCGCCGTCCGCGTGGGCGGCGGCTACGACATCATCGCCGGCATCGCCGACCTGGTGCGGGTCCGCGACGAGATGGCCCGCGAGGCGAAGGTGGAGGGTCCCGGCAGATTCCCTCCGGAGATGCTGAAGAAGCTGCTCGAACTACGCATGGTCCCGCATATCTCAGCCGCCGCCGACATGGCCGGGGACCTGGCCGACCTCGTGCGCGCCTGGCGCCCCGACCTGGTCATCACCGACCCCGTCGTCTACGCCGCGCCGATCGCCGCGGCGGTCGCGGGAGCACCGCTCGTCCGGCATCTGTGGGGGCCGGACATGACACGGCTGATCGCGCTGCCGGGCACCGGGCCGACCGAGGCGGAGGACTTCCGGGCGGCGTGGCCCGCCGAACTCGTCGACCTCTACGCGCGCTACGGCGCCAAGGCCGAGCCCGACGTCGCCGTGCGCACCCTCGACACCACCCCCGCCTCGCTCCAGCTCCCCGGCGTCCCCCACCGCGTCGCGCTGCGCTACACCTCCTACAACGGCGCGGGCGAGGTGCCCCGCTGGCTGCTGGACCCGCCCGCGCGGCCGCGGATCTGCGTGACCTGGGGATCGTCCTCGACCGCGCTGCTGGGCCCGGACGCCTTCATGGTGCCGACGATCCTGCGCGCCCTCGACGGCCTGGACGCGGAGATCGTCGTGGCGGTCCGCGCCGCCGACCGCGAGCGTGTCGGGCCCGTCCCCGACGGGGTACGCGTCGTGGAGTCGATGCCGCTCGACCTGCTCCTGCCGACCTGCCGCGGCGTCGTGCACCAGTCGGGCGCGGGGACCGCGCTCACCGCCGCGTTCGCCGGCGTCCCCCAGGTCACCCTCCCGCGGGTCGCCGACCAGGACCTGGTCAGCGAGCGGCTCGCGGCCACCGGGGCCGGCATCGGTCTCGCCCCGCGGGAGGCCGACGCGGACGGCATCCGCGCGGCCGTGTCCAGGATCCTGTTCGAGGAGGGCACCGCGGCCGCCGCCACGAGGCTCCAGGCGGAGATGCTCGCCCAGCCCTCCCCGGCCGAGATCGTCCGTCTCCTCGAAGAACTCCTCTGAGGGCATCGTGAAGGCACTGATCCTCGCCGGCGGCAGCGGCTCCCGGCTGCGCCCCTTCAGCCACAGCACCCCCAAACAGCTCGTCCCCGTCGCCAACAAGCCCGTGATCTTCCACGCGTTGGAGGCGATCGCCGAGACGGGGATCACCGAGGTCGGCGTCATCGTGAGCGGGGAGGGCGAGGCCGTCAAGGCGGCGGTCGGCACCGGGGCCCGCTTCGGCCTCGCCGTCACCTACCTGTCGCAGGACCGGCCGCGCGGACTCGCGCACTGCGTCCTCATCGCCGGTGACTTCCTCGGCGACGAGGACTTCCTCATGTTCCTCGGCGACAACGTCTTCGTCGGCGGCATCACCGCGCCCATGGCGGAGTTCCGCGCCCGCCGGCCCGCCGCCCAGCTCGTCGTCACCAAGGTCGCCGACCCGTCGCAGTACGGGATCGCCGAGGTCGACGACGACGGGCGGGTCACCGGCCTGCAGGAGAAGCCGAAGCAGGCGCGCAGCGACCTGGCCGTCACGGGCGTCTACTTCTTCACGCCACGGATCCACGAGGCGGTGGCGTCCATCGGGGTGAGCGCACGGGGCGAACTGGAGATCACCGACGCCGTCCAGGCGCTGGTGGACGGCGGCCACGAGGTCCGCGCCCGGTTCTTCTCCGGCTACTGGAAGGACACCGGCACCCTCGTCGACCTCCTGGCGTGCAACCGGGCGCTGCTCGGCGACATCCGCCCCGAGACGCGCGGCTCCATCGACGCGCGCACGGAGCTGATCGGCCTGGTCCGGGTGGAGGAGGGCGCGCGGGTGAGCGGCTCCCGCATCATCGGCCCCGCCGTCATCGGCGCGGGCAGCACGGTGACCGACAGCTCCATCGGCGCCTACACCTCGCTGGGCGAGGGCTGCCGGGTCGAGGACGCGGAGATCGAGAACTCGATCCTGCTCGATCGCGCCTCGGTGCGGGGCGTGCGCCCGCTGCGCGGCTCGATCATCGGGCGCGACGGCGAGGTGCGCCGCAGCGAGGCGGGGGCGGTGCGCCTCCTGGTGGGCGACGACAGCAAAGTCGAGGTGCTGCGGTGAGGATCTTCGTGACCGGCGGAGCCGGGTTCATCGGCTCCCATTACGTCCGCAGCCTGCTGAAGGGCGCCTACCCCGGCACCGAGGGCGTCCAGGTCACCGTGCTGGACAAGCTCACCTACGCGGGCAACCTGCACAACCTGCCGATGGAGCATCCGCGGCTGACGTTCGTGCACGGCGACGTGTGCGACCACAGGCGGCTCGTCGAGGTCCTCCCGGGCCACGACGCCGTCGTGCACTTCGCCGCCGAATCCCATGTGGACCGGTCGCTGATGAGCGGTGAGCCCTTCGTCCGCACGAACGTGCTGGGCACCCAGACCCTGCTGGAGGCATGCCGGCACGCGGGCGTCGAACGGGTCGTCCACGTCTCCACCGACGAGGTGTACGGCTCGCTCCTGGAAGGCTCCTGGACCGAGGAGTCGCTGCTGGAGCCGAACTCGCCCTACGCGGCGTCCAAGGCCGCGGGCGACCTCATGGCGCGCGCCTACTGGCGCAGCCACGATCTGGCGGTCTCCATCACCCGCTGCTCCAACAACTACGGGCCCTACCAGTTCGTGGAGAAGCTGATCCCGCTGTTCGTCACCAACCTCATCGACGGACGGGAGGTCCCGCTGTACGGCGACGGCCACCACGTGCGCGAGTGGCTCCACGTCGACGACCACTGCCGTGCCGTCCACGCGGTCCTGGAGCACGGTGCCGCGGGGGAGATCTACAACATAGGCGCGGGCGTCGAGATGACCAACCTGGAACTGACCGGGCGGCTGCTGGAACTGTGCGGGGCGGACTGGGACAGGGTGCGCCGCGTGCCCGACCGCAAGGCGCACGACGAGCGCTACTCCGTGGACACCGGCAAGATCACCCATGAGCTCGGCTTCGTGCCGCAGGTGGCCTTCGCCGACGGGCTCGCCGAGGTGGTCGCCTGGTACCGCGAGAACCGCGACTGGTGGGAGCCGCTCCGCTACCGGAAGCAGGGCAGCGTGACCCGCTGACGGGAAGAGGGGACCGGCGCCGCGCCGGTCCCCTCTTCCCTTCGCCGGTTCAGCCCCTGCCGAAGGCGGGATCCAGGATCTCCACCACGGCACTGGACAGCGTCACCCCCGGCCCCGCGCCGATCAGCAGGACGATGTCGCCGGCGCGCACCCGTCCCGTGGTCATCAGGTGGTGCAGGGAGACGACCTGGTCGGAGGCGCCGAGATGGCCGACGGAGTGACCGAACTCCATCGTGGAGCGGGCCGCGGACAGGCCGAGGGTCGCCAGGTAGAAGTCCTCGACCATCTCCCGCGCCAGATGCGTGACCGCCACCTGGGCGACGTCCTCCAGCTTGACCCCTGCCTCCTCCAGGGTCCGGCGCACGACCTTCGTCAGCGTGGCGGGGATGAGGAACAGGCCGGTGGTGCCGTCGGACTCGCCGGTCAGGCCCGCGCCGAAGCGTTCGGCGCGGGTGTCGAAGTCGGTCGGGCGGCCCGTCGTCGCCGACGGCGGGAACAGCGGCTCGCCCGCCCGGTGCAGCTCCTCGGCCTCGGGCACGTACAGCGAGGCCACCGACAGGAGCCGGCCGAACCCCGGCTCCCGGCCGAGCACCAGCGCCGCGGCGCCGTCACCGGCGAAGAACCCGGAGCTGGTCCGCCACCGGTCGATGAGCGGCGTGCCGTAGTTGTCGGCGGCGACGACCAGCGCCTTGCCGCGCCCCGGATCGGCGGCGAGATAGCTCGCCGCCAGCTCCAGGGCGCTGAACATGCCGTTGCAGCCCTGCCGCACCTCGACGGCCAGCAGGTCGCCGCCGACGAGGTGGCGTTGCAGGTAGTAGTGCGGCTGCCAGGCGTCGGGGCCCTGATGCCAGGAGTCGCAGTACAGCAGCAGGTCGAGCCCGCGCGGGTCGTGGCCGCCGCTCTCCAGCGC
>JAFACJ010000328.1 GCA_023425615.1 Actinomycetes bacterium | reverse complement strand
CTGCGCGGCCTCATGCCCACTGCCTACTCGGTCTGGGTGGGGACGGACGACAAGACGAGGCTCTTCGATCAGCTGCGGATCCTGGCGCGCGGGCGGGACGGCGGGCTGATGCCCGACGATCCGCGGCAGCGGCCCGCGATCCATCTGGACGGTCCCGGACTGCCCGGGTCGGTCATCGATCTCGTCTCCCTGGTCGGGTTCCGCTCCGCCGCCGCCTACTGCGCGGTGTCCCCTCTCACCGGTGCCCGGCAGAGGGCGGCGGTGCGGCGGTTGCTGCTGCGGCTCACCGAGCTGGATCTCATCGGGGACGGGGATCGGCCGACCCGATGGCACCCGGTTCGGCTGTACCTCGACTCCTTGGACTTCGACAAGTTCCGTGACGGTAACCGGGAGGGCGTCCTCCCCTTGAA
This sequence comes from Actinomycetes bacterium, assembly GCA_023425615.1. Classification (GTDB taxonomy): domain Bacteria; phylum Actinomycetota; class Actinomycetes; order Streptosporangiales; family Streptosporangiaceae; genus Actinocorallia. The sequence goes on along the minus strand of JAFACJ010000328.1, from coordinate 6,741 downwards.
GGACGGTGCTCTCCTGGCCTTCTGGGACTACTCCTGGCACGACGACAGCATCGAGTTCACCGGGCTGTTCCACGACCCGTCGTGCCGGTTCGAGGTGCCCGCCCCCTACCGGGAGGAGGAGCGGGAGCCCGGCTGGGAGCCCGGCCTTTCGGCGGCGGCCCTGACCCGCCTGCTGGATCGGGAGGCCGCGCACGGTCCCGCGCCGTGGTTCCCCGAGGCGGCCGAGGAGTTCGCCCGGTTGACCGGTGTCACCTCGACCATGGCGCGAATGGTGGTCGCCGGCATGCCGGGCCTGGGGGTGGAAGGCCGTTCCTTTCTGACGGCCGGGCAGCGGGCGCTGCTGGGGGTGAAGGCGGTGGACGCCGCGGTGGCCAGGGACCTCCTCGCCGCCTTGGATCAAGAGGTCCGCGGCGCGGTGCTCGGCGCCCTGCTGCCCGAGGACCCCGCGCGGTTGTGGACGGACGGCCCCGACGCCGCCGCTGCCGCCGAGGCGTGGAACGCCCGGGTGCCGAGACGCCCCCGGGTACCCGAGTGGCTCGTGCGGGAGGCGTCCGTCAAGGTGGTGACCAGGTGGGAGCCCGGCCGGGAGAGGGTGGACATGTGGGGGACGTCCGACGCGCTGCCCGCCCTGCTGGACCTGGCGGCGGCACCGGAGCTGAGCCGCGATCTGACGTGGAAGATGGACGAGCGCGCCGTGCCGGAGGAGGATTCCCCCGGCTTCACCGCGCAGGTGCTCGTCGGCGCCGTCGCGCTGACGGCGTGGCTCGCCCACCGGCTCCCGGCCGGGGACACGATCCGCGCCGCCCTCCCCGCCGTCCTCGCCGCGGTGCGCGACCGGCTCGCGAGCCCCGGTCTTCTGCTCGACCTCGGTCCAGGCGCTGACTTCCGGAACTTCCGGCGAACCGCGGGACGGCCCGCCGAGGTGGGCGACGGGTTCGAACGGTATGGCGCGGTCCTGCTGCCTCCTCCGGGATACCGAAGCCGCCCGGCGCTGAAGCCGGCGCTGCTGGATCCCACGGCCGATGACCTGTACCTGGCCGTACTGCGCGGTGATCCCGGTTTCGCCTTCCCCGCCGAGCTGGCCTTGCGCGTCGCCCGCGACGAGCGGTTCGCCGCGCTGCTGGCCGGTCCGGGCGACCCGGTGGCGGGGGAGCGCGGCGAGGACGGCACCTGGTGGCCGCAGGACCCGTCGCGTTCCGTCCCCGACCTGGTGGCCGAGGCGGCGGAGCTGCTGGGACTGGGGACCGATGCGGCCGCCGTCCATCTGATGCTGCTGGCGATGCCCGACCCCACCGACGGCGCCACCGCGCGGTGGACCGGTTGGCGACCGGCGCGGATGAAGGCGGCGCGCGCGGAGCTGGCGGCGACGGATCTGGTGGTCGAGGCCAAGCGCGCCCGTGCGGGCCGGTCGCTGTTCCTGCCGGGCGGGTGGACGGCTCTCAAGGCTCCGCACGTGCCGTTGGAGGAGTGGAAGCTCCCGCTGTACGGCGGCCTGGTCCATGGCGGGAGCGCCAGGGTCCCGCTCGGTGTCGTCGTCCCGTCCGAGCCCGCCGCCGACCTGTACCGCAGGGCGTGGCAGCGGGTCCGCGAGGGCGACGTGCCGCGCTTCGCCGAGCTCCGGGTGCCCCGTGCCCGGCGTGGCCGGAGGAGCGGTGTTCGGTGAGGCCCGGGGCGTTTTTTTGTGGTTCCCGGGGATTTGTCGGTGGGGCCCAGTAGGTTCCTGATCATCGCCGCGGCGAAGGCACGGCCTTTCTTCCGTGTTGATGCGGCGTTCCCGACACAGTGTGTTTTTTCGTGCGTATCGCACCGCCCTACCGCCTCATGGCGAGGTGGTACGGCGGCGACAGAAGAATTTCGAGGAAGGGACAGAGGTAGAGCGGATGAGCGGTGACGTGCGGGATCTGCTGGAGGCCGGTGCGGTGCTGCCGGCCGGCACCGAGGGCGCGGGCGAGGAGGCGGTGCCGTTGACGGCACGCGCCTACCGGCATCCCGGTCTGGAGGACCGTGTGGTGGTCCGGCTGGCGGACGCCGCGCTGGGAGCGGCAGAGGACGCGGCCTCCGGGTTCCTCGGCCTGGTGCCCGAGGGAGAACCGCAGGTCGTCGGGCTCGGTAAGCGGGCGGCGCTGGGATTCCCCGAATGGGTGCTGGCCTACCACCCCGAGGACGGCCACCACGCGCTGGCCGTCGTGCCGGAGATGGAGAGGATCACCCAGCGGGCGAAGACCAAGCCGAAGCTCGCCCTGGACGGCTTCCACGAGCTGGCCGGGACGCTGGCGGCCTCGGTGCCGCACCTGCTGCCGACGTTCTACGAGCGTGCGGGCCGCGAGTTCCTGGCCGTCGAGAACCTCACCTACGCCTCGCAGATGTTCACCCACGCCCGCAGGACCGAGGTCGAGCACGGCCTTCCCATCGACGAGGTGAGGCTGGACGCGGTCTTCCTGGAGTTCGCGCTGGCCGGAGCCCTGCCGGTGAAGACGCTCTCGGGATACGCCAGGGAACTGGCGAACCGCGTACCCGCCGAGGAGGCGCTGCGCCGCTTCACCCACCTGTGCGTGCGCCGTACCGTGGGCGGGCTGTCGCCGTCGGCGCAGATGGCGGCGGAGCTGCGGCGGCTGGCCAGGACCGCGGGCCAGAGCGTCGAGTCCGTCGAGGCCGCCTACCTGGAGGAGATGCTCGCTCTCCCGGCGACGGTCCAGGCGGCGCCGGGCTGGTGGAAGGCGCACCGCGCCGCCCTGCTCGCCCTGGCCGGGGAGAACCCGGCCGTCCGGGGAAGGCTGCTGAACCTGACGCCGGCGTCCAGGGACGGCGAACTGCCGTCCCTGTGGCTGGAGATCCTGGAGGAGTCCGGTGCCTCCGCCGCGCTCTGCGACCCGGACGGCGTACCGCGGGAGGCGCTCCCGGAGGACGGCGGCGTCGGCTGGCTGAAGCGGTTCCTGTCCTTCGCGCTGCGGGGCAGGAGGGTCCCCCCGCCCGAGCTCTACCCCCTGGTCGAGCGGATGGCGGGACGGCTGAAGGAAGAGCTCGCCGCCTCCGGGGAGCGGCTGGACGCCCCCAGCAGCCCCGACCTGCTGGACCTCCTGCTCGCCTTGGGGGTCCCCGTGGCCGACGCCCCGGAGAACCACGCCCTGAGGGTGGAGGACTGGGCGGGGCAGAAGGAGCGGCGCGATCTGCTCGCCTTGGCCGCCGACGGGCGCTTCCAGGCTGCCTTCGACCGCGGCACCGGCTGGATCGGCGGCGACAAGAGCGGCCTGCACGCCCTGCGCACGCTGGCCGCCTCACCGGGCGGGCGCCCCCTGCTGACCGCGTGGATGGAAGGCGTCGCCCGCCAGTCGAGCGCCGTGGGCCTGCCCGGCCTGCCCCAGGCGCTGGCCAGGTTCAGGTGGCTGCCCGGCGAGGTGCTGGCGCTGGCCGAGGACGCGGTGCGCAGGGTCGTCACCGCCGGTCTCGCCCCCCTCCTCGTGCGGACCCTGCGCGCCGGGATCCCCGACGAGCTGGTCTGGCCCGCCTGGGAGGAGGCGATCGACTCCCTCGGCCCGTCGCAGAGCGTCGTCGACCTGGTCGTCGCCGACGCCTGGCCGCACCTGGTGGTGAGCAGCGGCAACCAGGCCAGGGTCATCGGGCGCGAGGGCACCGTCCTGGTCCACGATCTGCGCATCCCCGCCGGCGACCTCCGCGGCGACCCGGGCTTCCACTACGTGGACGGGGAACTGCTCGTCCACTGGTCGTCGCGGCAGAGCGACAGGATCGTCGGCTACTGGCACTCCTCCGCGGACCGGGTCCTGCCCCTGGAGACCGGCGGGGTCAGGGCGACGCGCATGTACTGGTACCGGGAGGACCCGGTCAGCCTGTCGCTGCCCGGCGGCGGACGCACCACGGGGATGGGCGTGGTGCACCCCGGTGACACCACGCTGCCCGCCGCCCGGCGGATCATCGGCGACGGCACGTCCTACTGGCTGTGGACCAGCAAGGAGGGCGAGGAGAAGGGCAGTCCCGGCTGGTATGAGTACGACCCGGTGAGCGGCGAGCACGGGCGCAGGAGCATGCCGGGCTTCCTCGCCGACGCCCTGCGCGGCCTGCCCGACGAGGCGGTCCGCGCCGACGCGGGATGGCTGCTGCCCGTCCCCTACACCGGGCCCACCCCGTCCGGCACCCCGGTGAACGGGCTGCTCGGCTGGCGGGTCGTGAACCTGCCCGGTGACGTCCAGCGCGGTGAGGACCTCTCGGGGAACACCGTCACGGCACCGCGGGGGAGCACCCTCTTCGCACCCCTCTACCTGCCGGGAGACGAGCGGCCCCGCGCCCTGCTGCACCACGGCTACCAGGTCGACCTGGCCGACCGGGACGGGATCATCACGGCCTTCGCGAAGACCGACCAGGCGCCGGGACCCTTCGGGGAGGGGAGCAGGATCCTGCCGCCGCTGCGGTACTGGCACTGCATGAACCCGCGTGACCCGCGCGGTTCGCTGGCGCTGCGCCGGATCGAGGAGGAGGCCGCCTCCTCCCTGCTGAAGGCGGCCTCGGACGAGGACGGCCTGTTCGCCGCCGTCCACGCGCTGCTCCCGGACGTCACCGACCCTGCGCTGGTGAAGGGCGTGGCAGGGGTCGTGCGGTACGCCGCCGAGCAGCAGAAGACGCTGGACGAGGCGGTGGAGCGGCTGGAGGAGGTGCTGTCCCCCGGGTTCAGGGAGCGGGAGGAGGACGGCCCGGAGGACCGGCTCGTGCAGAACGCCCTCGACGGCCTGGGCTACCGGAACTCCTGGTCGTACGGGAACGACAGGCCGATGCTCTTCTCCCTGCTGCGGACCCTGGCCCGCACCGTGGAGGAGGAGCCGGAGGCGCAGTCCGGACTGCACCTCGACGGGATCGAGCTGCCCTCCTCCGTCCTGCACCTGCACCCCCTGGCCGCCGGTCACGCGGCCATCGCCTACCGCGCGGTCTCGGCTCTCACCCCGCCCGAGCACCGGGAGGCGCTGGAGCAGACGCTGCGGGCGATCGCCGGGCTGGGGATCATCGGTGGCGACGGGCGGCGGGCCCGCTGGAAGAGCTTCAGGCTGCACCTCGACACGGGGCTGCTCACCCTGCCCGGCGGGGAATGGCGCCGAGGCCACTGGTACGGGCTGCTGCCTCTGGGCGGAGGCGCGTTCCTGGCCGCCGAGGACAACGACAGCTCGACCTCCACGGGGGGAGTGTTCACGATGCTGTTCCACGACCCCGAGGAGCGGTTCGAGGTACCCGCCCCCTACACGGTGCGCTCCTCCTCTCCGCTGGGCGCGCCGGAGTCCTTCCCGCTGGACGTGCTGTGGGCGGAGGCGGCCGAGCGCGGTCCCGTGCCGTGGTTCCCCGAGGCCGCCGAGGAGTTCGCGCGGCTGACGGGGGTGAGCCGGACGATGGCCGCGCTGGTCGTCGCCGGACTGCCGGGAGTCGACGGAGGAGGCCGTGACTTCCTGCCCGCCGGGACGCGGACCGCGCTGAAGGTGAAGACCGCCGAAGCCGCCGTGGCGCGGACCGAGCTGCGCGCGCTGAAGGCGGAGACGAAGCAGGCGGTCGTCGGCGCGCTGATACCCGCCGACCCGGCCCTGCTGTGGACGTCCGGGCCGGATGTCGCGGCGGCCGCGGAGGTGTGGAACGCCCGGGTGGGCCAGCGGGTGGCGGTGCCCGAGGAGGTGATGAGCGAGGCGGTCAAGGCGGTGCGCACGGGCTGGGAGATCACCCGCGCGCTGCCCGCCCTGTTCGACCCGCCGTCCGAGCCCAGGCTCAGCCGCGACCTGAAGTGGAAGGTCCAGGGCGACCACGTCACCCCCGAGGAGGAGGGCGCCGTCGGTTTCACCGGGACCACGCTCGTCGGCGCCGTCGCCACGACGGCGTGGCTCGCGCACCGGCTCGCGGCCGGCGACCCGCTGCGGGAGCGGCTCCCCGCCGCGCTGTCGGCGGTCCGCGCCCGGCTCGCCAACCCCGACCTGATGCTCGGCCTCGACGGCTACAGCGACCTGAAGGAGTTCCGGAAGGTGGCCGGCGCGCCCAGCGAGGTGGGCGAGGGCTTCGAGCGGTACGGGGCGATCGTGATGGCCACGGCCGACAACCTGCCCTACCCCGGTATCAAGACGGCGCTGCTGGATGAGTCGGGAAGCGACCCCTATCTGCCGGTGCTGAACGGCGGGTCCACCTCGGCCACGGTGGTGGCGCTGCGCATCGCCCGTGACCCGCGGTTCGCCGGCCTGGTGGCCGACCCGGGCGACCCGGCGGCGGGGGAGCGCGGCAAGGACGGCACCTGGTGGCCGCAGGACCCCTCCCGCTCCGTGCCCGACCTCGTCGCCGCGGTGGCCGAGCGGTTCGGGCTGAGCGCGGACGCGGCGACCGTCTATCTGATGGTGCTGGCGATGCCCGACCCCACCGACCGCGCCACGGCACGCTGGACGGGCTGGAAGCCCGCCCGGCTCAAGGCGGCGCGCGCCGAGCTGGCGGCGACCGACCTGGTGATCGAGGCCAAGCGCGTCCGCGCGGGCCGCACGCTGTTCCTGCCCGGCGGATGGATCACCCTGCGGACGCCGCACCTGCCGCTGGAGGAGTGGAAGTTCCCGCTGTATGACCTGGCGGGCCAGGAGAGGGTGCTGTTCGGCGCCCTCGTCCCCATCGAGCCCGCCGCCGACCTGTACCGCAGGGTGTGGCGCCGGATCGAGGAGGGCGACGTTCCGCGCTTCGCGGAACTCCAGGTCAAGCGCGGCCGACGGAGGTGAGCGCACC
>JAFACJ010000251.1 GCA_023425615.1 Actinomycetes bacterium | reverse complement strand
GGGGCGTGGGCTCCGGTCTCGCCCAGGAGCCGGAAGACCAGGGGGATGGCGACGTCCGGCACCTCGACGAGCAGCTCGGGCCAGCCGAGTTCGATCAGCGCCGCGTCGAGTCCGGGACCCGGCGCGGTCGTCGTCATCGTCTTGCGCAGCGTCTCGGCGAGCAGCTCCCGCTCCTCGGCGTCCATCGCGGTGTCGGTCACGCTGTCACTCCTTTCCCAGGTCGAGGAGCCTGCGGGCGATGATGTTGCGCTGGATCTCGGCGGTGCCGCCGTAGATGGTCGCCGCCCGCGAGTACAGGTACTCGGTGCGCCACGGGGAGTCGGTGAGCTCCAGGACGCCCGGCAGCAGATCGCGCGCGGTGTCGAAGAGCTGCTGCTCGGCGGTGGCCAGCAGCACCTTGTCCACGGAGGTCTCCGGGCCCAGTCGCTCCCCGGCCGCCAGCCGCCGCTGGGTGCCGTGGGAGCGGCAGCGCGCGGTGTGCAGCGCCAGGTACACCGAGCCGAGCGCGGCGTCGTCGGCGAGGTCGGTCTCCTCCAGGAGGCCGTCCAGGCGCGCGAACAGATAGGCGATGCGGTGCCAGAAGCAGGTGGAGCGCTCGTGGGGGAGCAGGTCCATCGCCAGCCGCCACCCGTCGCCCGGGTTCCCGAGCATCCGCCCGGCCGGGACGACGACGTCGTCGAAGAACACCTCGGCGAACTCATCGACGCCGTGCATGGTGCGCAGCGGCCGGACGGTGACGCCGGGGGAGTCCATGTCGACGAAGAACGCCGTGATCCCGTCGTGGCCCGGCGCGGTGCGGGTGAGCAGGACGCAGCGCTCGGAGTACTGGGCGAGGCTCGTCCACACCTTCTGGCCGCTGACCGACCAGGAGCCGTCCTCGCGGGGCACGGCCCTGGTGCTCAAGGAGGCGAGGTCGCTGCCCGAGCCGGGCTCGGAGAACCCCTGGCACCACTGCTCACGCCCGCCGAGCAGCAGCGGGACCATCTCCGCGGCCAGCTCGGGACGGGCGTAGGAGATCATCGTCGGGGCGAGGACCTCGATCATCGAGTAGATGCCGGGCTCGGCGAGGTGGCGGGTGGCCACCTCCTCGCCGAGCACCGCGCGGAGCACCGCGGGCCCCCCGAGCCCGCCCACCTCGGCCGGCCAGCCGTAGCGCATCCAGCCGGCGTCGTAGAGGGCGCGGCGCACCCGCGCCAGCTGCGCCACCTGCCCGTCGAGCGAGTGGTCGGGTCCGGGGGACAGATCGTTCTCCGCCAGCCACGCCTGCACGCCGGCGCGGAATGCCGTGACCTCCATGCGTGCGTCACGCACCCGCGCGCTTGTGGGCGTGCGGGATCCCCGAGTCGTGCGCCCCGCTGCGGCGGATGAACGTCATGGCCCGCGTCCGCAGCCGCCAGCCGTCGGCGGTGCGCACGTAGGTGTCGTTGTAGTAGCCGATGCGCATGTCGTGCGTCTTCTGGTCGACGAAGCACAGCGGCTGGGTGCCGGTCGCGGTGTCACCCGACAGCTCGATCAGCGGGGTGCCGGTCAGGAACAGGCCCTTGGGCGCCGCCTCGACCAGCTCGGGGAACTCATCGAGGGGGTAGGTGTCGCCGAAGGCGCTGTAGGTGCCGTCGGGCGTGAAGACCGAGACCAGGCCCTTGATGTCGCCCTGGGTGATGGTCACCGCGTACTTGGCGAGCACCTGCTGGATCTCCACCAGATCGTCGGTGCGCGTCGGAGCGTTCTCAGTTGCCAAAGACCTTCCCACCTTTCATCACGAATTTCACGTTCTGGGTGACGGTGATGTCCTGGAGCGGATCGCCGGGCACCCCGATGACGTCGGCGAGCAGCCCCTCGGCCAGCCGCCCCCGGTCGGTGACGCTGATCAGCTCCGCCGCCCGGACGGTCGCCGCGCGCAGCACCTCCAGCGGCGGCATGCCGCGGGCGGCCAGCGCGACCAGCTCCATGGCGTTCTTGCCGTGCGGGATCGCCGGCGCGTCGGTGCCGACCGCGATCCTCACCCCGGCGTCGATGGCCTTGCGCACCGACTGGTGGGCGATGGGGAACATCTCGGCGGCCTTGGCCTTGAGCTCGGGCGCCGCCTTGGAGACGTCCATGCCCTCGGTCAGCGAGGTCGTCGGCACCAGCCAGGTGTCGTGCTTGAGCATCAGCTCGATCGCCTCGTCGTCGATGAGGAAGCCGTGCTCGATGCAGTCGATGCCCGCCTCGATCGCCGACTTCACCGCCTCGGCGCCGTGGGTGTGCGCCGCGACCTTCAGACCGCGCCGGTGCGCCTCGTCCACGATCGCGCGCAGCTCCTCGTCGGAGTAGTGCTGGGCGCCGGGCAGGCCCGTGTGGGACATGACGCCGCCCGAGCAGCACACCTTGATGAGCTGCGCGCCGTGCTTGATCTGGTACCTGACCGCCTTGCGGACCTCATCGACGCCGTTGGCGATGCCCTCCTCCAGCGTCAGCGGGAGGACGCCGGGCGCGAACGCCGCGAACATCGTCGGGTCGAGGTGCCCGCCGGTCGGGGTGATGGCGTGGCCGGCCGGCACCACCCGCGGCCCGTCGATCCAGCCGGCGTCGATCGCCTTGGCCAGGGCGACGTCCAGCAGGTAGCCGCCGGTCTTCACGAACAGGCCTAGGTTGCGGACGGTCGTGAACCCGGCCCGCAGCGTGCGGCGGGCGTTGCCCACCGCACGCAGCATGCGCAGCGCCGGGTCGTCCTGGACGGGCGAGAGCACGGGTGTCTCCCCGCGCCCGCCCATCAGCAGGTTGACCTCCATGTCCATCAGGCCGGGGAGCAGGATCAGGTCGCCCAGGTCGAGGACCTCGCCCTCGGGCTCCCCGCCGACCCCGGCGATCCGGTCCCCGTCGATGCGCAGGATGCCCGGCCGGATGATCTCCCCCGAGTCGAGGTCGAGCAGTCCGGCCGCCTTGAGCGTCAGCATGCTCAGACCACGGGTTCCACGAGGAGGTCGAGGTA
>JAFACJ010000232.1 GCA_023425615.1 Actinomycetes bacterium | reverse complement strand
GTCTCCACCCACCTGGTCGAGGACGTGGCGGCGGCCTGCACCGACGTCATCGTCGTCAACGAGGGCCGCCTGGTGTGGCAGGGCACCCCCGAGATGTTGATCGCGCAGGGCGGCCAGGAGCACGCCGGCGACAGCGCGGCCGAACGGGGCTACTCGGCGCTGCTGCGCCGGCACCGTGCGGAGGCCGCCCGATGAGCATCCTGGGGATCGAACTGCGCCGTTCCGCTGCGCTCGGTGCCGCCCTGACCACGGTGGTGGTCGGGGTCGGCGCGCTCTACGGCGCAACCGGCCGCTGGTCGAGTGGCTGGATGCCGCTGGCCATGGCCATCCGGGAGTACCTGCTCCTGCTCTGGCCGCTGGCCCTGGCCGCCGGTGCCTGGCAGGGCCGCCGGGAGCACCGGGCGAAGGTCGGCGAACTGTTCACGACCACCGCCCGGCCCTGCGCCCAGCGGATGCTGCCGGTCCTCGGTGCGATGGCCATCACCCTCGCGGTCGCCTACCTGCTGGTGACCGGGGCGGGCATCATCTGGATCATCACCACCGCCCAGCACCTGCCCTTGCTGAACTTCGCCGTCGTGACCGGGGTCGGTGCGCTGTCCCTGATCGCCGCGGCGTGGCTCGGACTGGGGGTCGGGCGCATGCTCCCCGCCCTGGTGACCGCCCCCGCGCTGGCGGTGGCCGGTGTCCTGCTGGTCTTCCTCAGTGCCATCCGGCTGGACGACTGGCTGGCTGCGGCGCTCACCCCGGTCCACGGTTCGAGCCCGTTCCACGCCTATCAGACGATCGACAACCGGGTCAGCGGTGCCCTCGCGATCTCGATGGCCGCGCTCGCCGTCACCGGCCTGCTGCTGTTCGTGGCCGGTGGCTGGCGTGCCCGTACGGCGGCGCTGGTGCCGTTGGTGCTCGGGGTGAGCGCGGCGCTCGCGGTCGTACCCCGGGACCGGGACGTACTGAACTGGCCGGTCGATCCGGTCGCGCGGGAGTTGGTCTGTACCGACGACACCCCGACGGTGTGCGTCAGTCGGATCCACGCCAACGTGCTGGAGGCGCTGACCCCGTTGGCCCGGGAGGGCCTGACGGTGCTGGCGAAACTGCCGAACGCGCCGACCGCCGTGCACGAGGACACCCACACGTTCATGCTCGACGAGGTCAGGCCGCCCCAGGGCGACGCCGTCACGATCCCGGTCCGGATCGACGCACGTGGCGGGCTCGCCCACCCGAACGCCGTACTTCCCGAGATCGTCAGAGGGCTGGGCGTCTCGTACGACGGGCAGTGCCAGAACCGCGACGAGGTGGTCGAACGTGCGGCGGCCTACTGGCTCCTGGGCCGTGAACCGCAGTCGGATGTCGGCGTGATTCCTGGCTTCATCTTCGAGGACCCGGAGATCAACGCCGAGGCGGTAACGCTGTGGCAAGGGCTGCGTGAGCTGCCCGAGGACGAGGCGCTGGCCCGGGTCACGGCGGTCCGCGACGCCCTTCTGGCCTGCGCGGACATCAGCGGGATCCTGCCCGGGAGTACCCGGTGACCTGGACGGTGCTGTACCTGCGCTCGCGGCGCGTACCCCTGGCCCTGGCCGCGGCCCTCGGCGGCGCGGCAGTGGTCTGGGCGCTGTATCTGGCCTTTGCCGAGGAGCGGGACGTCGCCCCGACGGTGGTCGTCATGACCGTCCTGCTGATGGTCGCGGTGCTGGCACCGACCCTCGCCGGCCCCGACGAGAACCTGGAACGAACCGCCTCCCTGCGCTGGCTCTGGCGGCGCTCGGCGCACCTGCTCGCCGCACTGCTGGTCGTCGTCGTGGTCCTGCTCGTCACCCGGTACACCGGCGCCCGATTCGGACCGGTCGCCCTGGTGGCCCGCGACGCCGCCGGTCTGCTCGGGCTCACCGCGCTCTGCGCGACCGTGGTCGGCGCCGCCCGGTCGTGGTTCCTGCCGCTGGGCTGGACCACGATCGCGGCCATCTACCCGCTGACCGGCACCTGGGGAGCCGCCGCGACCTGGCAGAGCCAGCCACCCGACAACGCCACCGCCACGCTGGTCGCCGCGATCCTCGCCGTGGGTGGCCTGATCACCTACTCGATCGCCGGCCCGGCCCGCCGGGACGTGTCCGAGGACGTCTGAACCGTTGGCGGCGTGCATCGGTGTGGAACGATGCCGGCTGTGACCGAGCTTGTGCGCGTCGTCGTACGCCGCCCTGACGGGGTCTGGCGCGACCTTCTCCGGGCGTACGAACTGGTCGTCGACGGGCAGTTCTACGGCAAGATCCGCTGTGGTGAGGAAGTCCGCTTCGAGGTGGCTGCCGGTCCACACTGGGCGCAGGCCCGGATCGACTGGACCGGCAGCCCGCGCCTGGCGTTCGACGCCGCGCCCGGTGCCGAAGTGGTCCTCCAGGTGCGGCCGGCAGGCAACTCCCTCATGCTGTGGCAGTTGCTCGGCAGCACCACCTACCTGCGGCTCAAGCGCGTGGCGTAGAAACGGCGGCCATAGAGCTGGTGGGGTTCGGCCTTGGTGGCAGTTTCGGGGACTGTGCTGTCTCGCTGGCTGCTGGGGCAGCACTTCTCCCGAAGTTGTGCGGATCTCGACCGTGCCAGGGTGACACGGTGGGGCGCCGAGGCGGGGCGAGGATCAGAGGGTAGGGGCGTTTCTCCTGGCAGATATGGGTGCGCCCGGCAGGATTCGAACCTGCGGCCTTGGG
>JAFACJ010000155.1 GCA_023425615.1 Actinomycetes bacterium | reverse complement strand
GTCTCGTGGTTCCACCAGCGCGCGACGTGCGGCTCCTCCAGCCACGCGCGCAGCAGGGGGAGGTCGGTCTCTTGGAGGGGACGCCAGGTGATCATCGGATTCCTCCGGGGAGGGGCGAGGACGCGGGGGACGTACCGGGGCTCCGGAGCGCCATCAGCGTAGTACCCGGAGGCCCGCGGGGCGGGTGATAAAGGAGTGGCGTCCCCGGGAGCAGGGGGGTTGACTGGGGCGTTCGTGCGACCGGGGAGTCATATGATCTTGGTTTCGGCGGCGTCGGGTGCTCTCGGACGCCTTGTCATCGACCGGCTGTCGGCACGCGGCGATGTGGTGGCCGTCGTGCGGGATCCCGCGCGGGCGCCGCGGGGGGTGGAGGTGCGGCGCGGTGACTACGACGACCCGGCGGGGCTGCGCGAGGCGTTCAGGGGCGCCGACCGGCTGCTGCTGATCTCCTCGCCGGAACTCGACACGGGGCGCAGGGTCCGCCAGCATCTCGACGCCGTCGCCGCGGCCGTCGACGCCGGGGTGGGCGCGATCGCCTACACCAGTTTCCTGGGGGCGGGCACCGAGGGGGCGGGCGTCACCGAGGCGCACCACGCCACGGAGAAGGCCATCCTCGGCAGCGGGCTTCCCCACACGATCCTGCGGCACCCCTACTACGGCGACGCGTTCGTCCCGGACGTCTCCGGAGGCGAGGTGGTCGGCAGCGGCGGCGGGCGGAGCCTGAACACCGCCTTCCGCTCGGACCTGGCCGAGGCCGCGGCGAACGTGCTGACCGGTGACGGGCATCTGGGCCGCGCCTACGACCTCACCGGCCCGCTGTGGAGCCATCCCGGTCTCGCCGAGGAGCTGGGCCTGCCCTACCGGGAGGCGCCCGACACGGGGCCGGGGCCCATGGCCTGGCTGAACGCCCTGATCCGGGCCGGCTCCCTGGAGCACCAGAGCCCCGACCTCGAACGGGTCCTCGGCAGGCCGGCCGAGCCGATGGCCGACCGGGTACGGCGGCTCATGGGACGGTCATGACCTGGAATTGATCTTGATTGTCGCACCGCTCTGCGAGGCTGGAGGTGGCGGCGCGGTCGGGGGGCCCGCCGGGTGAGGAGCGGCGTCCATGGAGGGGCTGGACCGGCGGGGGTTCCTGCGGGCGGCGGGCGGCGCCGCGGCGTTCGCGGCGCTCTCGGAGAGCATCGCGCGGGCCGAGGAGATCCCGGCCGCGCGCAGGACCGGCACGATCAAGGACGTCAAGCACATCGTGGTGCTGATGCAGGAGAACCGGTCGTTCGACCACTACTTCGGGATGCTGCGCGGAGTGCGGGGCTTCGGCGACCCGCGCCCGGTGGTGCTGCCGAGCGGCGAACCGGTGTGGCACCAGTCGGACGGGACCCGCGTCGTCCTGCCGTTCCACCCGGACGGCGGAGACCTGGGGAGGCGGTTCCTCCAAGGGCTCACCCACGACTGGAACAGCGGGCACGATGCCTTCGCCCAAGGCCGCTACGACCGGTGGATCCCGGCGAAGACGGCGACGACGATGGCCCACTACGAACGCGGCGACATCCCGTTCCACTACGCGCTCGCCGACGCGTTCACCGTCTGCGACGCCTACCACTGCTCGTTCATCGGCAGCACCGACCCCAACCGCTACTACATGATGACCGGCTACACCGGCAACGACGGCGCGGGCGGCGGCCCCGTCCTGGTCAACGACCAGGCGCCGCACGGCTGGACGACCTACGCCGAGCGGCTGGAGAAGGCGGGGGTCTCCTGGAAGGCGTACCAGGACATCGGCGAGGGGCTGAACGCCGCGGGCAGGTGGGGCTGGACCGACGACCCCTACATCGGCAACTACAGCGACAACTCCCTCCTCCACTTCACCAGGTTCCGCGAGGCACGTCCGGGCAGCCGCCTGTACCGCAGGGCGCGGACCGGCACGAACGCCAAGGCGGGACAGGGCTACTTCGAGATCCTGCGGAAGGACGTGAAGGCCGGACGGCTGCCGCGGATCTCCTGGATCTTCGCGCCCGAGGCGTTCACCGAGCACCCCAACTGGCCGCCCGACCAGGGAGCCTGGTACATCTCCGGCGTCCTCGACGCGCTGACCTCCAACCCGGAGGTCTGGAGCAGGACCGTCCTCTTCGTCACCTACGACGAGAACGACGGCTACTTCGACCACGTCGTGCCGCCGTACGCGTCGAGGAAGGGCGCGTCCACGGCGGACGTCACCGACGAGATCTTCCCCGGGTCGCACACGCACGTGAAGGGCCCGTACGGGCTCGGCCCGCGCGTGCCGATGATCGTCGTGTCGCCGTGGAGCAAAGGCGGCTGGGTGAACTCCCAGACGTTCGACCACACCTCGATCCTGCGGTTCATGGAGCGCCGCTTCGGCGTCCGCGAGCCCCACATCTCGCCGTGGAGGCGGGCGGTGTGCGGCGACCTCACCTCCGCGTTCAACTTCTCCAGGCACGACGTCCGCGCCGCGCGCCTTCCGGACACCTCCGCCTACCGGCCGAGAGACCGCCGCCGGCACCCCTCCTACCATCCGACCGTCCCCGCGGACCAGCGGATGCCGTCGCAGGAGCCAGGCAGCCGCCCGGCCCGCCCCCTGCCCTACGACCTGCACGTCGACGGCGCGGTCCGCGGCAGGCTCCTGAAGGTCGTGTTCGCGAGCAGGGGCAAGGCCGGTGCCTGCTTCTACGTCACGTCCTCGACGGACGGCACCGGCCCGTGGACGTACACCGTGGGGCCGGGGAAGAAGCTGACGGGGGAGTGGGACGCCTCCGACCGCTACTCCCTGTCGGTATACGGACCCAACGGATTCCTCCGCGAGTTCACCGGCTCCCCGGCCACCGAGGGCCTCGAAGTCCGCCTGCGGTCCCGCAGGAGGGGCGGTTCCGCCAGGCTGGTCCTGACCAACCGCACGAAGCGCGCCCACACGCTGACCGTCTCCGACGCCTACACGGGCGAGAAGACGAAGATCCGCCTCCGTCCCGGCGGCACGAGGAACCGCGACTTCCCGGTCCGCTCCGCCCACTCCTGGTACGACCTGTCGGTGACGTCCAGCGCGGATCCGTCCTTCCTGCGCCGGATGGCGGGCCACCTCGAGACGGGCAGGCCCAGCCGGAGCGACCCGGGCCTGCGCACGGTCTGACCGCCCTGCGTATGCACTATCGGGGGGAAGGGTCGGAAGCGGCATTCTGTGTCCGGATTAGGGCGCTGGAGGTCCGGGGACGTTCAGTCTCATGGGGGCCGAGGGGGCGCTGGAGCGCAGGACGCTGAAGGCGGGTCACCTGCTGCTCGTGGTGGTGCTGACGGCCCTCGCGGTCTGGGCGCTGTGGCAGGTGCGGTCCGTGGCGATCCCCATCCTGCTGGCGGTGTTCCTCGCGTCGTTCACGGTGCCGCCCGCCGGCTGGCTGACGCGGCACGGGCTGCGGCCCGCCCTGGCCACCACCGTGGTGTGGCTCGGGCTGGTCGCCGCGGTCGCCCTCCTGCTGCTGGTGCTCGTCCCGATCACCGTGGCCGGGATCGGCGACCTGAACACCAACCTCGACCAGTTCACGACCGGGCTGCGCGACGTGGCCGCCAGGTTCGGAGTGCACGCCGCGAGCTTCGAGAGCCTCACCACGCAGCTCAAGCAGTGGGTGTCACGGCAGTCGGGGCGGATCGCCGGGGAGGCGATCACCGGGGTCCGCGCCACCGGCGAGATCGTCATCGGCGCCGTGCTCGCCGTCGTCCTCGCCGTCTACTTCACCCACGGAGGCGGGCGGCTGCTGGAGTGGATCACGGGCCTGGCACCGGCGCGGGCCCGCGAGCCGCTCCACACCGGCGCGTCCATCGTCTTCCACGTCTTCGGCAGGTATGTGCGGGGCGTGGCGCTCGTCGGGTTCGTCGACGCCGTCTTCATCGGCCTCGCCCTGTGGATCCTCGGCGTCCCGATCGCGGTGCCGCTGGCGGTCCTCATCTGGATCGGCGCCTTCCTGCCGATCGTCGGCGCGTTCCTGGCCGGGCTGCTGGCCGCGATCGTGGCGTTCGTCGCCAAAGGCTGGTTCGTCGCCCTGCTCGTCGTCGCCGTCACCATCGCCGTCCAGCAGATCGAGGGCCATATCCTGGCACCCCAGATCTACGGCCGCGCCCTGGAGCTGCCGGCCCCCGTCATCCTCATCGCGATCGCCCTCGGCAGCACCCTCGCCGGAATCACCGGTGCCTTCCTCGCCGCCCCCGTGACCTCGGCGGCCGTGGCCCTCCTCCGCCACTTCACCGCGCCGCGGCCCGGACCCTCCGAAGGGGTTTGACCTCGACGTGGCGCCAAGGTGTCTCACGGGTGTGCGACCGGCCGCGGTCGTGGCCGCCCTGCGCAGCCCGTAGACACGGGGGCGGGAATTCTGCCACCATGAGGCACATGATCGTGAGAAAGGACGACGCCACCTCCGTCCGGTGAGCGTTCACGTGCAGCGGGAAGCTGCCGCAATCCGCGAGACCTGGCTGGGGCACGCGCTATCGACGCGCCCCGCCGACCGTCCGGCCGCAGAGGCCGCCATCCGAGGGCTGTACCGCCTGGCCGGGCTCGATCCGCCGCGTTTCCACTGGGCCTCGTCGCCGGTCACCGCCCTGAACACCGTCCCGCAGGGGCGGCGCCTGCGGCCTCCTCCGTCCGTCGAGCGTCTGAGTGAATGGACGGTGCCGGGGCGGTTCTCCTCGCTGGTGACGGGCCTCGCCTGGGAGCTCGACGTCCGGGCCCGGTGGGTCGACGCGCCCGCGGACCGGATGATCCGCCGCCAGGTCCAGGAGCCGCTCGCCCTGTCCTACCGCAGCGCGCTGCTGCCGCCGCTCGCCGCGGCGCACGGCTCCGCCCTGCGTCCGGGCGTCGACTGGTACGCCAGGATCCAGTGCGTCTCCTGGCTGGCCCGGTACGACGCACTGCGCGGGGCGGCCGGCGTGGTCTTCGAGCCCGAGCAGGTCAGGGTGCTCGGGCTGTTCGGGGAGGTCGCCCGCTCGTGCGGCTGGTGGTGGCCGGGCGAGGACGTGTGCGTCGTCGCCGAGCGGCCCGACGTCCTGCGCACCGAGGTGTGGGGCGACCGCGGCGAGGTGAGGCCGCACTGCGCGGACGGCCCCGCGGTGCGCTACGCCGACGGCTGGGAGCTGTACGCCTGGCATGGGACCCCCGTCCCGTCCTGGGTGATCACCGACCCGGACATCGGGCGCATCGCCGAGGAACGCAACGTCGAGGTCCGGCGGTGCGCGATCGAGCGCCTCGGCTGGTCCGCCTACATCGACAGGGCCGGGCTTCGCCTCGTCGCCTCCGCACCCGACCCCGGCAACCCCGGATCCCTGCTCCACCTCTACGACCTGCGGGAGGACACCCGCGTCCTGCTGGCCGTCAACGGCTCGGTCGAACGCGACGGGCACCGCCGCCGCTACGGCCTGACCGTCCCCGGCTTCCTCGACGACCCGGTGGCGGCCGCGGGCTGGACCTACGGGCTGTCCGCCGAGCAGTACGCCCTCCTGGCCCGCCGCACCTGACCTTCTTTCCGCGAACCGTCACAGAGAACAAGGTGATGCACATGACCGTGACCCTCGCTTCCCTCTCCCAGCAGACCGGCCTGCCCGTCCTCGACCATCTGGAGCAGGCGGTGAGCATCCCCGTCCTCGACGGCCTCTGGGCCCAGGGCGACCTCATCGTCATCCCGTTCGACCTCCTCGCCCCGGCCGTGAGGCTCCTCCCCGAACCCGTATGGAAGGACGTTCCCGGCGAGGGCGTCGAACTTCTGCGCAGCGCTTCGGGCGGCAATCCCCACACGCTCGTCGCCGACCCCGGAACCTGCCGCTGGACGACCTCCGTGCAGGACTTCCACCGCCTGGCCCTCGGCGTCTTCGCGTGCACGGCCCCCGCCTACCTGCTGCATCCCGAGCACGGCGCGACCGGCTGCGTCCCCGGCACCTACGCCGTACGCCGCCAGCGCGAGCGGGAGGGCCGCCGCGCCCGTCT
>JAFACJ010000113.1 GCA_023425615.1 Actinomycetes bacterium | reverse complement strand
TGCGCGTCCGGTTTTGCGAGGAGGTATCCGTGGCGTTCCCCGAAGACGTGCTCACCGAGGACGAGCACGTCGTGCTGCATCTGCGTCCGCACTGGAAGGCCCTGATCAGGCCGGTGGCGGTGCTGGTGCTCGCCATCGCCGCGGTGGTGGTCGGTCTGGTGTTCCTACCCTCCAGTAGTGGCGGCTCCATCACCCTCGCCGTGATCGGCGGGCTGGCGGTGCTGGCCGTACTGGTGCTGGGGCTGTGGCCGTACATCGTCTGGCGCACCACGCACTATCTGTTCACCAACGAGCGGGTGGTGCTCCAGCACGGAGTCTTCTCCCGCGAGCGGCGGGACATCCCACTCAGCCGGGTCAACGACCACTCGATGAACCAGCAGTTCGTCGGGCGTCTGCTGGGCTACGGCACGCTCACCATCGAGTCGGCCGGGGAGCGGGGCCAGTCGGTGCTGCCCGACGTGCCGAAGGTCGATCGGGTGCAGACCAAGCTCTACGAGCTGGTCGAGGCGTTCCACGACAAGCACTCGTTGGGTGACGGCGAACTGCGCGAGATCCTCGCCGAACGCGACAACAAGTCCGGCCGCTGAACCGCCGGTTGCCGGAGGGCGCCAACTGAGGGCATCCGCCCGCCGGTGCCGGCGGCGCACACGGGAGAACGCCCGCCACTCGGCGGGCGTTCTCGGGTGTACGGGATCAGCGGCGCCGGAAGCGGCGGTGCGCCGGGGCGGGCTGGAGTTCGGCCGCCAGTTCGGCCTCCAGCTCCTTGTCCAGCGCCGCGGTGAGTTCGGCCTCGCTGCTCAGGGCGGCGGCGCGGGGTTGAAGCGGCCGGGGAGTCAGGCCCGGTGGCCGGGTGGCCGGTGGTTCCTCCTCCTCCAGTTCGGTGACGGATTCGGCGAGTTCGGCCACGGGATCCATCCCGGCCATCGTGTCCCACTCGTCGCGTGGCAGGCCCTGCCAGGTCTGCTCGGCCTCGGCGGGCGCGGCGGGTTGGAACACGAAGGTCCGGTACGACCAGAAGCGGAACAGCGTTGCCAACACCACGCCACCGGTCTTGGCCACGTTCAGCGCCAACAGGCCCGTCACGCCCAGCCCGTACTTGGCGGCGGCGAGGACTCCGAGTTCGATCAGCAGGCCCACTCCGTTGAACAAGAAGAAGAGGGCGTATTCCCGCTGCATGGCAGATTTCGGACGATCTCGGTACGTCCAGTGCCGATTCATCAGATATGACGTGATTGTCGCCACCACCGTGGCGACCACTGTCGCTTTCAGCTGACCATCGACAAAAACGGTGAGTGCGAGGGCGTTGAACACCGCGTAATTGATGGCGGTGTTGACGCCCCCGACCAGGCCGAATTTGAGCGCCTCATGGATGAACTTCTGCCAGCGCTCAGGCAGCAGACGGACAAGAGGCATGCGCAACACCTTAGGGCAGTGGGCTCGGGCCGGCAGGCTCCGGCCGTACGGGTGGGCGGCAGGTCACGCCCCAGGGTCCCGGTTCACTTCCGCAGCGACAGGAGTTCCCGGATCCACGAAGACGAACCGTCGGTACGACCAGAATCGGAACAGCGTCCCGAGGCCGGTGCCCACGACGAAGCTGGCGATGTTGTCGGCCAGCCGGGTCTGAAAGACCGCCGGCCAGATGCTGCCCAGGCCGTACCGGCTGATGGCCAGGCAGGCCACCGCGATGCCCAAGCCCACCGCGTTGAAGAAGAAGAACAGGGCGTACTCGCGCGCCGGGTTGGTGCGCTTGCGATGCCGCCACGTCCAGAACCTGTTGCCCAGGAAGGCGAAGGTCGCCGCGATCACCGTGGCGATCGTCTTCGCCGTGATCTGCTCCACCCCGCCGGGGCCGATCAGGTAGTTGAACAGGGCGAAGTCGACGAGGAAGGCGACGCCACCCACAGTCGCGAACTTGCTCATCTCGCGCAGGAGGTGACCGAAACGGTCGAGCAGGGAGTGGACCAGACCCGGTCGGGTCTGCCGGGAGCCTGGCTCCCCGGTCATCGTGGCGGCCACCGTGCGAGCGTACCGGTTGGCGGCCCCACGGAAGGGGAGCAACGACTTGTGGGATCCACCGGCGCGGCGGGGCGGACAGGCACGAACGGAGCGTAACCGGGTCGGTCCAATCCGGAGTCGGCTTCCGCTACCTCTCGGCGGGGTGACAAAGCGGCGCCGCCGGGCGGAGCGGATAGAGGTTCGCCGCAAGATTTGCGTGAAACTGCGCATGAAAGCGGGTAAAGGGCCGTGAAGCCGCAGCGTGCCCGCACCTTGTGCAGTTCTTCACAACCAGTCCCACTGACTGGCGAGGTTACTCGGTTTACGCTGAGGCCAATCCCAGGTTTCCACGAAGGCGACGCACACCGCGCGCCAAGACTCGTGCACTCCATAGACCGGTCAGCGTCGACCACAAGGAGATGTGTCATGGTTGCTCCGGCCACCGTTCGGGGTATCGATCAGGCCCCGACGTCCCACCCCAAACTGCTCGCCTGGGTCCGTGAGGTCGCTGAACTGACCACCCCTGACCAGGTGGTCTGGGTGGACGGGTCCGATCAGGAATGGCGCCGCCTCACCGATGAACTGGTTGAGGCCGGCACCCTCATACGGCTCAACCCCGAGAAGAAACCCAACTCGTTCTACGCTCGCACCGACCCGACGGATGTCGCCCGGGTCGAGGAGCGGACCTTCATCTGCTCGGTGGACGAAGCGGACGCCGGCCCCACCAACAACTGGATGGCGCCGGCCGAGATGAAGCGGATCATGACGGATCTGTACCGCGGCTCGATGCGCGGTCGGACGATGTACGTCATTCCGTTCGTGATGGGCCCGGTCGAGGCCGAGAAGCCCATGTTCGGTGTGGAGATCACCGACAGCCCGTACGTGGTCGCCTCCATGCGGATCATGACCCGGATGGGCGCCAAGATCCTGGAGGCGATGGGCGACGACGCGGACTTCGTGCACGCCCTGCACTCGATCGGTGCCCCGCTGGCTCCCGGCCAGCAGGACGTCGCCTGGCCGTGCAACGAGACGAAGTACATCTCGCACTTCCCGGAGACCCGGGAGATCTGGTC
>JAFACJ010000108.1 GCA_023425615.1 Actinomycetes bacterium | reverse complement strand
CTACCTGCGCGCCGACCTCCCGGCCGAGGCGGCGCGGTGCCTGGTCGCCTGGCGCGGCGACGACGCGATCGAGGACGCACGGCTTGCCGAGTGCCTGCTGCGCACCGGCGGCCACGAGGAGCTCACCGGGATCGCGCTGCGGTCCGTCGCCAGGCTCGGCCGCACCGGGCGCGGTTTCACCGTGCTGCGGCGCCTGCGGGACGAGGCGCTGGTGCCGCAGCACCTCGCCGACGAGGTGGCGCGGACCCTGGCGGAACTCGACGCCCGCGACCGCGAGGGCTTCGAGCGTGGCGCCGCTGGCTGGCTCGCCCTGGCCATGGCCGAGACCGACGCCCGCTACGCACGGATCTGGGCGATGGATCTGGGCACGACGACCTGCGCGGTCGCCGTCTTCGACACCGCGGCCGGGCAGCCCGTCCTCTGCCCGTGGAAGGGGCACCCGTTCTTCCCCTCCACGCTCACGGTCGACGCCGACGGCGGGGAACGGGTCGGCCTGGCGGGAGAGGAGCTGCTGGCGGGCTGGGTGCGCGGCACGATCAGCGCCGCCAAGCGCCGGATGGGCGGCGCGGCGCGGTTCCGGATCCGCGGCCGCGAGTACCGGCCGGAGGAGGTGGCGGCACGGCTGGTCGCCCACGCCCGCGGCCTCGTGGAGGACTTCCTCGCCGCACAGGTGCTGGAACGGGTCGGGGAACTGGCGCGTGAGGAGCTGGGCGAGGCGCGTCCGGCGTGGCTGGCGTGGCTGGCCGACGCCTACGACACCCGGGTCGTCCGCGATCAGGCTGTCCTCACCATCCCCGCGTTCTTCCGCAACAACCAGAAGCAGGCGACCCGCGACGCCTGCGCGATCGCCGGGGTGGACGTGGTGCGGCTCATCCACGAGCCCACCGCCGCCTGCATCGCCGCGGCGCGGCAGCGGCGGCTGCACGGCGACGTCGTCGTGGTCGACCTCGGCGCCGGCACGCTCGACCTCAGCGCCCTGACCGTCGAGGACGGCGTCTACGAGGTACGGCAGGTGACGGGCGACAACGCGTTCGGCGGCAGGGACTTCGACGAGGTGATCGGCGCGGAGCTGGCACGCCGCCTGGCCCGCGCGGGCGTCGAGGTGCCGGCCAGGGGCAGGGAGCGGCTGCGGTTCGAGATCGCCGTCGAGCATCTGAAGATCGCGCTCTCGGCGCAGTCGCACGCCTCCTACCCGCTGCCCGGTTTCGGCGGCGACCCGGACTTCCGGCTGGAGCTGGACAGGGAGGAGCTGGCGGTGATCCTCGCCCGCCCCCTGCGGCGGCTCCGCGAGGCGTGCCTGCGGCTGGAGCGCGTCATGGACGGCAGGCCGGAGCATCTGGTCCTGGTCGGAGGCCCCATGCTCGCGCCCCAGGTCAGCGGGCTCGTCGAGGAGGTCTTCGGCCTGCGCCGCACGGTCCTCGCCGACCCGCGCACCGCCGTGGCCTGCGGCGCGGCGCTTCAGGGGGCGGTGCTGTGCGGCGCCCTCGACGACCACCTCCTGCTGGACGTCACCCCGCTGCCGCTGGGCATCCGCGCCGTGGTGCCGGACGAGGACGAGCCGTCGTTCTCCGAGGTCATCGCGGCGGGCACCACCATCCCCGTCGAGCGCAAGGGCGTCTACACCACCACCTACGACAACCAGCGCACGGTCCTGATCGAGATCTACAACGGCGCACTCGACCCCGCCTCGAAGATCGCGGAGTTCCGGCTCGGCGACATCCCGCCCGCCCCCAGGGGCGAGCCGCGGATCGAGGTGACGTTCGCGATCGACGCCAGCTGCGTGCTGGAGGTGACGGCGCGGGACGAGCTGACCGGCAACGCGCGCTCCATCAGCGTCGCCGACACCACGCTGCTGCCCCCCGACACCGTGCGGGAGCTCGCCGAACGCCACCGCGAGCAGCTCGCCTGGGAGGAGCGGCGGCGCGAGGCCGCGGCACGCCACGACGAGCTGATCGAGCTGTGCGACGAGATGGAGCGCGGCGACCCCGAGGAGCCGCTCGGCGAGCTCCGCCGGCTGATGGCCGCGCACCGCGCCCCCCATGTCCGGCCGGATCCGGGCACCGAACGCGTCCTCGCGCAGATCTACGGGCGTGACTTCGCCGAGCTGGAGGCCGAACTGCTGTCGCTGCTCGGCCCGCTGCGCGATCTGACGGCCAGGACCCGGCAGTACCTGGCCGCGGGGGAGCCCGACCCGGAGACCGCGCGGCATCTGCTGGCCCGCCTCGGCGGCCTCGCCGAGTCGCTGCGTCCCGGGCTGGCCCAGCTCCGGCTGTGGACCTCGGTGCTGACCAGGCTCGCCGCGTCCGACACCGACCCGCTGCGGCGCTTTCGCCACCACCACCGCGCCGGCGAGTACGCCCGTGCGCTGGAGGCGCTCGCCGCGCTGCACGGCCCGCCGGAGGAGCGCGAGGAGATCGAGAGGTGGCTGCACTGCCTGGCCGAGACGGGTGACGCCGACGGCTACCGGCGGGTCCTCACCGACCACGGCGGACTCCTCGGCGCGATGGTCCTGGATCCCGCCGACCCCGGCGGCTTCCTCGCCCGCGCCGGGGGAGCGCTGGTCCGGGTGGGCTCGGCGGCCGGGTTCCTCCTCACCGACAGGCTCGTGGTCGCCGACCGGAGCGCCCTGGACGGCGGCGTCCCCGGCCTTCCGAACGTCGAGTCCGGTGACGTCCGCCACCGGGTCGGCCACGTGTTCGCGCCCGAGGCGCCGCATCTGGGCGTGGTGGTCCTCCAGCTCGACGAGCCGGCGGACGCCGTCCCGTTCCGGCTGGGCCATCCCCGCCTGGTCCGCATCGGCGACCCGGTCCATGTCCCGTCCCCCGCGGGCGACGCGCTGATCGCCGGTGTCGTCGATGCGTTCGAGTCCTTCCCCGAGCGCGACCTCAGGCTGCTGCGGGTGGGGCTGCGCGCCGCCGCCGGGGTGCGGGGGAGCCCGCTGCTCAACGGGCTGGGCGAGGTCGTGGGGGTGATGACCGGCACGCGGGGGGAGACGGCCTTCGCGGTGGCGGCCGACTCCCTGGCGCCCCTGCTGGCGAGCGCCGGCTACGGCCTGACGGCGGGGTGAGTCAGGCCGGCCCGCCGTCGCAGAGCAGGTGCGTCCAGCTCCCGGTGAGCACCCGGAGCGCCTTCGCGTTCACTGCGCCAGGGCCTGCTCGATCCGGGCCACGGTCACCGATATCGCGCCGACCCAGGTGGGCAGCAGGTCGCGGTCGAAGCGGGCGGTGGGCAGGGCGAGGGAGACGGCGGCGACGGGCGAGCCGTGGGCGTCCCTGACGGCGACGCCCAGCGCCGTCAGGCCGGTCTCGGTGAGCTGGTCGTTGATGGCGAAGCCGCGCTTGCGGATCAGGGCCAGCTCGCGGCGCAGCCGGGCGAGGCCCGCCTCGTCCAGTTCGTCAGACGCGCCGTACAGGGCGGTCACCTCCTCCGGGGGGAGCAGTGCCAAGATCGCCTTGCCGCCCGAGGCAAGGCGGGCCGGCAGCGATCTGCCGACCCGGTCGCCGACCCGCAGGACCTGCGGGCCCTCGACCGTGGCGATGAACCGCACCTCGTCCCCGGCCAGGACCATGAGGTTGACCGACTCGCGGGTGCGCTCCATCAGCGTCTGCAGCTCAGGCAGGCAGATCCGGCGCAGCAGGGCGACCGGCGCCTCGGAGGTCTCGGCGGGGCGCAGCACCTTGCCCGGCCCGTACCTGCGGTCGTGGCCCTGCTCGGCGAAGTCGCGGTAGACGAGCATCGCCAGCAGCCGGTGGGCGGTGGAGGGCGCGACGCCCAGCCGTTCGGCGGCGTCGGTCACCCGCATCGGGCCCTCCTGCTGGAGCAGCGCGGCGAGCTGGAGCGCGTGGTCGACGGAGGTCAGCGCGTACGGCGGTTTGTTCCTCATCGCAGAAAAAGCTTATCCGCAATGAGGAACAAACGGTCAGCAGGCCCTGCTGGCGCCACCGCCTGCCGTCTCCCGGTGCGGGAAGGCGGCGAGGGCGCCGACGTGTGACTCGCCGGTGGCCTCCAGCAGGTCGATGGTCAGGGAGCGGAGCTGGGCCAGCACCACATGGGCGGAGAAGCCCAGTTCGGGCAGCGGGACGGGGTCGAGCCGGACGGCGGTGCGGCGCAGCGCCTTGCGGGTCAGCAGGGGCGTGTCGCCCTGGGCGAGTTCGGCGCGCAGCCGTGCCACCGAGCGGGCCAGGTCGGCCATGCCCTCGGCGAGCAGTTCGGGCGCGTGCTCGCCCTTGTCGATCACGGCGGCGGTGTGTCGCAGCATCACCCGGGCGTTGCGCAGCGCGTGGTCGAGGGGTTCGGCGGCGGTCCG
This sequence comes from Actinomycetes bacterium, assembly GCA_023425615.1. Taxonomy (GTDB): domain Bacteria; phylum Actinomycetota; class Actinomycetes; order Streptosporangiales; family Streptosporangiaceae; genus Actinocorallia. The sequence continues at coordinate 1,627 of JAFACJ010000108.1, read as the reverse complement.
GTAGGTGTCGAGGCGGTCGCGGTGCCCGCGGTGCAGCGGGGACAGCGAGGCGATCTCGTAGGCGGTCTGGAGCGCCTCGCGGTAGCCGTCGACGGTCCGCTGGGAGCCGCGTGCCCGCTCCAGCGCCGCCTTCGCCCCCGCCGTGTCACGGTCGCGTAGCGCGGCGCCTGCGGCTTCGAGCGCCGCCGACAGCTCATCGAAGAGCTTGCGGATGTAGCGGTCGGCGAGGCCCGCGGGGTCGGTCGGCAGGATCGCGATCGCGGCCAGCCCGATCAGCCCGCCGACGAGCGCGTCGGCCATCCGGTCGATCCCGCCGGTGCCGCCCGGCGGGAGCAGCGTGGCGACCAGGACGGCGGAGGAGCCGGCCTGCATCGAGATCAGCGTGCCACCGTCCAGCAGCACCGAGACCGTCATGGCGAGGCCGACGACAAGGGCGATCTGCCAGGGACCGCTGCCGATCTGCGAGACCAGCAGATCGCCGACGCCGACGCCGACGCTCACCCCGGCGACCAGTTCCACCACCCGCCGCCACCGCCGCCCGAGGCCCACCCCGATGCACAGGACCACGGCGATGGGCGCGAAGAAGGGCCGGTCGTGGCCGAGCACCTGGGTGGCGACGAGCCAGGCCAGCGCCGCGGCGAGCGCGCTCTGCAGGATCGGCCGCGCCATCGTGCGCAGCCGTCCCCCGCTGGTGCTCCCGGCGGACTTCGCGACCTCGATGACCCCTGCGAACCCTGGTGACGCTGTCATGACACCACGATCGCCTTCGGCCGGGCATTAGTCAAAGACATAATCTGACCGATCCTCATAGAAAGCATGTATGGCTCTGGCTAGGATGCACGGGTGAGCTTCCGGCAGATGGAGTACCTCGTCGCGGTCGTGGAAGAGGGGTCGTTCACCGCCGCCGCCCAGCGGCTCGGAGTGACCCAGCCCACCCTGTCGCACCAGATCCGGGCACTGGAACGCGAAGTGGGAGTGCCGCTGCTGGAGCGGACGGCGGGCCGCGTCCTGCTGACCCCGATGGGCCGCGAATACCTGCCCCACGCCGAGGCGGCGCTGCGAGGAGCACGGCTGGCCCGCCGCGCGGGAGCCGGAGAACGAGAACCCGTGCCCCTGCGCATCGGCACCATGTACTCCCTCGCCCTGGGAATCGTGCCTCCCGCCGTCCGGGCATGGCTGGCCGCCGAACCGGGCGCCGAGGTCGAGGTCTCGGAATTCGCCTCCTCCACCGCGCTGGAACACCAGGTGGCGATGGGCTCCGCCGACCTCGGCGTGGGCCCGCTGCCCGCCCGCTGGGACGGGACACTGCACGAACTGGGCAGCGAGTACCTCGTCCTGGTCCTCCCCGAGGGCGACCCGCTCGCCGCCCGTCCCACCGGCGCCCCTCTGCCTCTGCGCGAACTGGCGGACCGGCCCTGGGTGCTCTACGACGAACGCAACGCGCTGGCGCCCCTGGTGACAGGGGCCTGCGCCGAGGCGGGCTTCACCCCCCGCGCCGCCGTCCGCACCCGCCACACCGCCACGGCCCTGCAACTGGCCGCGGCCGGCCTCGGCCCCGCCCTCGTCCCCGCCGGCGTCCTGGAACCCGGCCTCCCCATCACGGCCCTCCAGCCCGACCCGCCCGTCC
>JAFACJ010000005.1 GCA_023425615.1 Actinomycetes bacterium | reverse complement strand
GCCAAGGGCACCGCGCTGCTGGGCGTGAAGGCCGTCATCGCCGAGTCCTACGAGCGCATCCACCGCTCCAACCTCATCGGCATGGGCGTGGTCCCGCTGCAGTTCCCCGAGGGCCAGAGCGCCGAGTCCCTCGGCCTGACCGGCACCGAGACGTATCAGATCATCGGGATCGAGAAGCTCAACGAGGGCACCACCCCCAAGACCGTGACGGTCAAGGCCGACGGCAAGGAGTTCGAGGCGGTCGTCCGCATCGACACCCCCGGTGAGGCCGACTACTACCGCCACGGCGGCATCATGCAGTACGTGCTGCGCGGCCTGCTGGCCAAGTAGGCACCGGCGCGGGAGCATCCCGTGCGGACCGCCGTCCGGAACCCCGGGCGGCGGTCCGTCTGTTCTCGGGGGGGAACGGAGAGTGATGTTCTGTTGTCAGGATCCGTCGGATAGAGTGCGGCGTGTCGCCCATCACATCCGTGAAGTTTTCCTGTCAGTAGGCCTTGATTAACCGCGGCGAAGCCTCATACTCCGGCTTAAGCCGGTCAGTCACTCGGCGCCGGGAGCAGTCAAGCCGGATGTCAGGCGGATCCCCGAGAGGAAGCGCATGCAGGCGATCAGCGTGAGGCAGCCGTACGCCTGGGCCATCGCCCGCGGGCACCGGCGCCTGTCCAATCAGGCGGAGAGCACGTCCTACCGTGGAACGGTCCTGATTCACGCGGCCATGCGGGTCGACCTCGATTCGTGCGCCCTGCCCGAGGTGCGCGCGGCGGGCTGGGATCCCTCCGATCCCCTGGCCACCCTCGGCGCCGCGATCGCCGTCGCCGAGCTCTCAGGGGTGTGCGACGGGACGGGCTGCGCCTGCGGGGTGTGGGCGGCGCGGGGGGAGTACCACTGGCGGCTGGACGGCGTCCGGCCGCTGCGGCGCCCGATCGTGGCGCTGGGCCGCCAGGGCGGGCTGTGGACCGTCCAGCCGTCCCTGGCGGCGGAAGTGAAGGCGATGCTGCTGGAGCCGCCCTCGGCCAAGGAGCGCCTGGTCACCACCTGATGGCGGGCGGCAGCAGCGCCTCGTCGGCGGGCTGCCACTCCAGCGGGGAGCCGAGTTCCACCAGCGACTCCATCTGCTCGACGAACCAGGGCGAGGCGCCGGGGTCGTGCACCAGGTCCTGCACCCCGGCCCAGTCCAGCCACCGGAACGCCTCGACCTCCTCGGGGTCCAGCACGGGCTCCTCATCCACCCTGGCCCGCACGACGGGGCACCACTCGTGCTCGACGACGCCGTTCATCTCGGCGCGGTAGACGAAGCCGGGCAGGACGAGGGTCAGATCACGGACGGTGAGGCCGAGTTCGGTCTTCACCCGGCGGGTGACCGCCTCGCGGAGCGTCTCGCCGGGGGCGGGGTGGCCGCAGGCGCTGTTGGTCCACACCGAGGGGAAGCTCGCCTTGTGGTGCGCCCGCTGGCTGATGAGCACCCGGCCCCGGGCGTCGACGAGGTAAGAGGAGAACGCCAGATGGAAAGGCGTGTTTTTGTGGTGACTCTCCGCTTTGGGTGCTGTTCCCGTAGGTTGTCCTGCTTCGTCCAGCAACACTATCCGCTCGCCCATCTGAACTTTTCTCTCCTCGCTCTGTCACTTCCGCCAACCCGCATTAAACTCTGGGCAACCATAAGCCGCAGGGGCCTGCTCCGGAGAGTACAGACCGTCACCATCGGGGGCCTCTACTTCAGAGGAGATGAGCGCTTGAGTCTGCTTGAGTCGATCAAAGGCCCTGACGACCTGAAGCGCCTCGACGCCGAGAGCCTGCCCGCCCTGCACACGGAGATCCGCCGGTTCCTGGTGGAGGCGGTGGCCAAGACCGGAGGCCATCTGGGCCCCAACCTCGGCGTCGTGGAACTGACCGTGGCGCTGCACCGGGTGTTCGACTCCCCGCGCGACCGCATCCTCTTCGACACCGGCCACCAGGCGTACGTGCACAAGATGCTCACCGGGCGCCAGGACTTCGGGCAGCTGCGCCAGAAGGGCGGCGTGTCGGGGTACCCCAGCCAGGCGGAGTCCGAGCACGACGTCATCGAGAACTCCCACGCCTCCACCGCCCTCTCCTACGCCGACGGGCTGGCCAAGGCGTTCCAGCTCCGCGGCGAGAACGACAGGAACGTGATCGCGGTCGTCGGCGACGGCGCCCTCACCGGCGGCATGTGCTGGGAGGCGCTGAACAACATCGCGGCCGGCCACGACCGGCCGGTCATCATCGTGGTCAACGACAACGGCCGCTCCTACTCCCCGACGATCGGCGGGCTGGCCAGCCACCTCGCCGACCTGCGCGTCACCCAGGGCTATGAGAAGGCGCTCGACCTGGTCAAGAAGACGGTGCCCAGGGTGCCGGTGGCCGGCGAGATCGCCTATGAGGCGCTGCACGGCATCAAGAAGGGCCTCAAGGACATCCTGCAGCCCCAGGCCATGTTCGAGGACCTGGGCCTGAAGTACATCGGCCCCATCGACGGCCACGACGAGCAGGCGGTCGAGCACGCCCTGCGCCGGGCCCGCGACTTCGGCGGCCCGGTCATCGTGCACGCGATCACGGTCAAGGGGCAGGGCTACGGGCCCGCGCTGGCCAACGTCGAGGACCACATGCACGGCGGCGGCGCCTTCGACCCGATGACCGGCAAGGGCAAGCCCGGCGGCGGCATCAGCTGGACCAAGGTCTTCTCGGGCGAGATGCTGGCCATCGGCGCCGAACGCCACGATGTGGTGGGCATCACCGCGGCCATGCTCCACCCCGTCGGCCTCGCCGCCTTCGCCAGCGCCTACCCCGACCGCGTCTACGACGTGGGCATCGCCGAGCAGCACGCCGCCACCTCGGCGGCCGGGCTGGCCCTGGGCGGCCTGCACCCGGTGGTGGCGCTCTACGCGACCTTCCTCAACCGCGCCTTCGACCAGGTGCTGATGGACATCGCGCTGCACAAGCAGGCGGTGACGTTCGTCCTCGACCGGGCCGGGGTCACCGGTAACGACGGCGCCTCCCACAACGGGATGTGGGACCTGTCGATCCTTCAGCTCGTGCCCGGCATGCACGTCGCCGTCCCGCGCGACGGCGAGCGGCTGCGCTCCCTGCTGCGCGCCTGCCTGGAGGTCAAGGGGGCGCCCTCGGCGATCCGCTTCCCCAAGGGCCCGGTCGGCGCCGACATCCCGGCGGCGGGGAAACTCGGCTCGATGGACGTGATCGTCCAGAGCGAGGAGAAGGACGTCCTGCTGGTGGCGGTGGGCTCGATGGTCGCCACCGCGGTCGACGCCGCCGGGCGCCTGGCCGGCGAGGACCTCGGCGTGACCGTGCTGGACCCGCTGTTCGTCAAACCGCTGGACCCGGCGCTGGCCGAGGCCGCCGCCGAGTACCGGATGGTCGTCGTCGTGGAGGACAACGGCCGCACCGGCGCGGTGGGCGACGCGGTGGCCAGGCAGCTCCGCGACGCCGAGGTCGACGTCCCCGTCCGCTCCTTCGGCATCCCGCAGGAGTTCCTCGACCACGCCGGCCGCTCGGAGATCCTCGCCGAGATCGGCCTCACCCCGCAGGACCTCGCCAAGTCGATCACCGAGGCGTACGCCAAGGTCGCCCACGGCCGGACACGCGCCTGAGGGTGTGCCGCCCGCGGGCGGGCGCCTGAGGGTGTGCCGCCCGCGGCCGGGCGGGCGGTGACGCGTGCCGGGTGATCCACGGTCGGACGCGCGCCCGGCGTGTGCCGGGTCCAGGGCGACGCGCGCCTGAGGGCGTGCTGCTCGTGGCCGGGATGCGCCGGCGCGCTCGACGATCCACAGGAGGTCGCCGTTCGCTCGCCGTGGTCGCCGCCGGCGGGTTACGGTAGGTGTTGACAGTGACACATGCCGTGGCGAGGAGCGTGGGTGAGCAACCTGTTCCGTACCAAGACGGTGGAGCGCTCCGTCAGGGAGACCGAGGCGCCGGGCCACCGGCTGCGCAGGGACCTGACGGCGCTCGACCTCACGGTCTTCGGCATCGGGGTCATCGTCGGCACCGGCATCTTCGTCCTGACGGGGCGTGTCGCCCGCGAGTACGCGGGCCCGGCCGTGGCGGTGTCGTTCGCGTGCGCGGGCGTCGTGTGCGCGCTGGCCGCCCTGTGCTACGCCGAGTTCGCCTCCACCGTGCCGGTGGCGGGCTCGGCCTACACCTTCTCCTACGCCACGCTGGGGGAGTTCCCCGCCTGGATCATCGGCTGGGACCTCATCCTCGAACTGGCGCTGGGCTCGGCGGTGGTGGCGGTCGGCTGGTCGGGGTACTTCACCTCGCTGCTCGCCAACTTCGGGATCCACCTGCCGCCTTCGCTGGCCGGTGAGGGCGCCCGCTTCAACATCCCCGCCGTGTGCGTCGTGCTGGCGGCCACGGTCGTGCTGACGGTCGGCATCAAGATCTCCTCCCGGGTCAACGGGCTGATGGTCGCGGTGAAGCTCGCCGTGATCGCACTGGTCGTCATCGCCGGGCTGTTCTTCGTCAAGGC
>JAFACJ010000003.1 GCA_023425615.1 Actinomycetes bacterium | reverse complement strand
GGCCATGGTCTCCTCGCTGCGGGTCGGCGACCCCGCGGACCCGGCCACCGAGATCGGGCCGCTGGTCTCCCGCCGCCAGCGGGAACGCGTGAGCGGCTACATCGAGGAGGGCCTGCGGGAAGGGGCGCGTCTCATCGCCGGTGGCACCGGCCTGCCGGACGGGCTCGACCGCGGCTGGTATGTGCGCCCCACCCTGTTCGCGGGCGGCAACGACATGCGGATCGCCCGCGAGGAGATCTTCGGGCCGGTCCTGACCGTCATCCCCTACGACGGAGACGAGGAGGCGGTGCGGGTAGCGAACGATTCCGGCTACGGGCTGTCCGGCTCCGTCTGGACCGCCGACCCCGACCGCGGCCTGCGGGTCGCCCGCGGCGTCCGCACCGGGACGTTCGGCGTCAACCAGCCGTACAGCATGGACCCCGCCGCGCCGTTCGGCGGCATGAAGGCCAGCGGCATCGGCCGCGAACTGGGCCCCGAGGGCCTGGACGGCTATCTGGAGACCAAGTCGATCTCCCTGACGGCGGGTGGCTGAGATGGCGGTCGCGCGGGGACCGCTGCACGGGCTGCGCGTCATCGAGGCGGCCACCCTCGCGGCGGGCCCGATGGTCGCCACCGCGCTGGGCGAGTTCGGCGCCGAGGTCATCAAGATCGAACAGCCGCGCACCGGTGACCCGATGCGCACCTGGGGCGACCGCAGGGACGGCATCGGGCTGGTGTGGAAGAGCATCAGCCGCAACAAGCGGTGCGCGACCCTCGACCTCCGCCGGGTCGAGGGCCAGAAGCTGCTCCACCGGCTCCTGGAGGACGGCGACGTGCTCGTCGTCGGCAACCGGCCGAGCGCGCTGGCCCGCTGGGGCATCGACTACGAGACCGTCCACGCCGCGCACCCGCACCTCGTGTACGCGCACATCAGCGGCTACGGGAGCGGCGGCCCGAAGAGCGACCGCCCCGGGTACGGGACGCTCGCCGAGGCGATGAGCGGTTTCGCCCAGGTGACCGGCCAGCCCGGCGGGCCGCCGACCCTGCCGCCGTTCATGCTCGCCGACGGAGTCGCCGGCCTCTCGGCGACGTACGCGGTGATGATGGCGCTGTACCACCGCGACATCAACGGCGGCGGAGGCCAGTTGGTGGACGTGAACCTCATCGAGCCGCTGTCGCGTCTACTGGAGTCGTCGACACTGGCCTACGACCAGCTGGGAACCGTCAAAGGCCGTGTCGGCAACCGCCTCGACGCCAGCGCGCCACGCAACGCGTACCGCACATCCGACGGCAAGTGGCTGGCCATCTCCAGCGCGTCGCCGAGCATCGCGGTACGGGTGTTCCGTGCCATCGGACGTCCTGACCTGGCGGAGCACCCCGACTACGTCGATCCTGTACGCCGTCAGGAACGCGCGTTGGAAGTGGACGAGCTCGTCGCCTCCTGGGTCGCGCAGCGGACGCTCGACACGGCCATGAAGGTCTTCGAGGCCGCCGAAGTGACCGCGGCTCCCGTTTACGACGCCCCCCAACTCCTCGCGGACGAGCATCTGCGGGCCCGCGGGATGTTCCTGCCGGTGGACGACCCCGACTTCGGCCGAGTCACCGTGCAGGCACCGGTGGCCCGGCTCAGTGAGACCCCCGGCCGCGTCGGCCATCTCGGCCGCCCCCTCGGCGCGGACAACGACTACGTGTACGGAGAGCTGCTCGGTCTCCCCTCCGATGAGATCGCACGCCTGAAGACGGAAGGAACCATCTGATGCCCGAACCGAGAGCCCGCCGTTCGGAGCTGGCGACCCCGGCCAGCAACGAGCACATGTGCCAGAAGGCGGCGCGTTCCGGCGCCGACCTCGTCTTCCTCGATCTGGAGGACGCCTGCGCGCCCGCCGCCAAGGAGACGGCGCGCGGCATCGCCGTCAAGGCGCTGACCGGCCTCGACTGGGGCCGCACGGTCCGCGCCGTCCGCGTCAACGGGCTCGACACCCGCTGGTGCCACGACGACATCATCGAGGTCGTCACCGGGGCACGCGAGGCGCTGGACGTCCTCATCATCCCCAAGGCCCGCACGGCCCGCGACGTCTGGTGGGTGGACGTCCTGCTCACCCAGCTGGAGGAGAAGCTGCGGCTGGGCAGGCGCATCGGCCTGGAAGTCCTCATCGAGGAGGCCGAGGGCCTGGCGAACGCCGTCGAGATCGCCCGCTCCAGCCCCCGCCTGGAAGCGATCATCTTCGGCGCCGGCGACCTCTCGGCCTCCCTGCACGCCCGCGTGGACGGCAACTTCGACCCCCTGGGTGGCTATCCGGGCGACTTCTGGCACCACGCCCGCACCCAGGTCCTCACCGCCGCCCGCACCGCGGGCATCGACGCCATCGACGCGCCCTACCCCGCCTACCAGAACCCGTCCGGCTACCGCACCGCCGCCACCCACGCCTCTCTCCTCGGCTTCGACGGCAAGTGGGCCATCCATCCGTCCCAGGTCCCCATCGCCAACGAGGTCTTCGCCCCCACCCCGCAGGAGGTCGCCGAAGCCCACGAGGCCGTGGACGCCTACGAACGCGCGACCGCCGAAGGCACCGGCGCCATCGGCCTCGACGGCCGCCTCGTGGACGCCGCCCACATGCGCCTGGCCGCCAACACCCTCCACAAGGCGGCACTGGCCGGGATCAGCTCCCCAGCTCGAACTGCTCCACCACGAACGTGACCACGTCCTCGCCGTACGCGGTCTTCAGCCCGCCCAGTTTCGTGTCGTAGATCTGCTTGATGGGGGTGAGGGCGTCCGAGTCCTCCCCCACGACGTCCTGGTAGGCGCTGATGAGCACCGCGTACTCCACGGTGTCGGAGTCCAGCGTCAGCTCGCTGGACTTGCGCTTGCTGCCCGATCCCTTCGCCCGCGCCGCGACCTTGTCGCACACATAGTGCAGGGACGCCAGCACCTGGGCGGCCCGCAGCCCCGCGGACGTGTGCTGTGACGTCGCGCCGTACGCGCCTGCCTTCACGGTCTCACCGAGCGCCTTGATGGCGTCCTCGGCGCGGGCCGTCTGCTCGACGGACGCCAGGTACTGCGCGGCCATCAGCTCCAGGTGGAAGTCGTAGAACGGCAGCACGTGCAGTTCGAGCTCGTGCAGCGCCGCGGCGATCATCCTTCCCTCGGAGCCCGCCAGCGCGTCGCTGTTCAGCCACACGTTGACCTGCGAGCTCGCCAGCGCGGCGGCGTAGCCTCCCAGCCCGGCCGGGTCCGGTGATCCCGTGATGACCGTCGCGATCGGCTCGGCCTCGGTGTCGCTGCCGTACAGACCCAGGTACGACCACCCCCACACGTCCCTGAGCTCCTGCGACGGCGGCATCCGCGAGTAGGCGAAGTCCACGACGAACACCTCGGCCTCGTCGATGCTCGCCACCTTGCCGGGCTGGGTGCTGTACTTCTTCACCGCTTCGAGGGCGGGCTTCGCGGCGTCGTCGGATGTCGTGAACGTCATGCTCTCTCTCCTCACCTGACCCAGGACGAGCATCATCCGGCCCCCCGCGACCCTCCTGCAATTCTCAGCACGGCCACCCATCCCTTTCGGAATATCCAGATATGTCAGGCATGAAGGGAAGGGGAGTTCCTGCTTCTTGACATGTAGCGACCGATTGGTTTCTATCTTTGGCATGGGTTACGACGTCATCATCCGCGGCGGGCGCTGGTTCGACGGGACGGGCGCGCCTTCGGCGGTCCGGGATCTGGGCTTGAAGGACGGCAGGGTCGCCGCCGTCTCGGCCGAGCCGCTCGACGCGGAAGGCGCCGAGGTCATCGACGCGGCCGGCAAGTGGGTGGTGCCGGGATTCATCGACATCCACACGCACTACGACGCCGAGGTCCTGGCCGCCCCCGGGCTGGGGGAGTCGGTGCGGCACGGGGTGACGACCGTCGTCTTCGGCGCCTGCTCGCTCGGCACCGTGCACGTGGACCCGCTGGACGCGGCCGACCTGTTCAGCCGCGTCGAGGCCGTGCCGCGCGAGCACGTCATCGCCTCCCTGGAGGAGAAGAAGAGCTGGACCGGCGCGGCCGAGTACATCGCGGCGCTGGAGGAACTGCCCCTCGGCCCCAACGTCACGGCGTTCCTCGGGCAGTCCGACCTGCGGGCCGCCGTGATGGGGCTGGGCCGTGCCACCGACGGGAACGCCAGGCCCACCGAGGCCGAGATCCGCCGGATGGAACTGCTCCTGGTCGACGCGCTGCGGGCCGGGATGCTCGGCATGTCGGAGATGCGCAACCCGTGGGACAAACTGGACGGCGACCGCTACCGCTCCCGCACCCTTCCCTCGACCTTCGCCACCCGCGCCGAACGCCGCAGGCTCTACCGGATCCTGCGCAGCTCGGGCCGGGTCCTGCAGTCCATCCCCAACCTCACCTACCCGGTCGCGCTGGTCCCCGCCCTGCTGTCGTCGATCGCCAGGGGCGGGAAGGGGCCGCTGAAGACCAGCTACCTGACCGCCGCCGACGTCAAGGCCAACCCGCTCATCATGCACATCATGGGCCCCCTGGCCCGCGCGGTGAACCGGCTCGGCGCCGACTTCCGCTGGCAGCACCTGCCCGTCCCGTTCCAGGTCCACGCCGACGGCATCGACCTCGTCGTCTTCGAGGAGTTCGGCGCGGGCGCCGCCGCCCTGCACCTGAAGGACCGGGTCGAACGCGACGCGCTCTTGAAGGACGAGGCGTACCGGCGCCGCTTCCGCCGCGACTACGACAACAAGTGGACGCCGCGCGTCTGGCACCGCGACCTCTACGACGCCCACATCGTCGACTGCCCCGACCCGTCCGTCATCGGCAAGACCTTCGGCCAGGTCGGTGACGAACGCGGCGTCCACCCCGTCGACGCCTTCCTCGACCTGGTGGTCGAGCACGGGCCGAAGGTCCGCTGGCACACCACCATCTCCAACCACCGGCCGGCCGCCCTGAACAAGCTGAGCTCCCTGCCCGAGGTCCAGATGGGCTTCTCCGACGCCGGAGCCCACCTGCGCAACATGGCCTTCTACAACTTCCCGCTGCGGCTGCTGCGCCGCGCCCACCACGAGGGCTTCATGACGGTCGAACGCGCCGTCCACCGCCTCACCGGAGAACTCGCCTCCTGGTACGGCATCGACGCAGGCCACCTGCGCGAAGGCGACCGCGCCGACCTCGTCGTCATCGACCCCGACCACCTCGACGCCACCCTCGATGAGGTGCACGAGGCGCCCACGGAGGCGTTCGGCGGCATGATGCGCATGGTCAACCGCAACGACGCCACCGTCACCGCCACCTTCGTCGCGGGCAACCGGATCTACGGCGAGGGCGCCTACGGGCACGACCTGGGCCGCCGCCGCACCGGCCGCTTCCTGCGGGTCGGCGAGGCCCGCGGCACCGTCGACCCCGCCACCCTGAGCCCCGGCGCCACGGGGAAGCCGGCCACTACCCTGGGTTGAATGAGCGTGCAGCAGCCGTCACGGCGCCGTACCCAACGCGAACGCAAGGAGGCGACCGTCGCCCGCCTGGTGGACGCGACGATCGCCGCCATCGCCCAGGCCGGGTACGCGGCACCTCCATCGGCGAGGTC
>JAFACJ010001200.1 GCA_023425615.1 Actinomycetes bacterium | reverse complement strand
CGGGCTTCTGCTGCTCGGGCTTCTGCTGCTCGGGCTTCTGCTGCTCGGGCTCGGTCCGCTCAGGCTGCTCGCGCCCGCCGTTCCCCGGCTCCGCGGGCCGCGTCTCGGTCTTGGACTGCTCCGGTGCCGGCCCCGGAGGCACCGTGTTCGTCGCGGGTCTTTGATCCCTGGCGGGCTCCCGCGTTCCCGGACCCGGAGCCGGTTCCGTACCCGACGGGCCCGCACCCGGTTGCGTCTCCGCCGCGACCATCCGCGCCTTCTCCGTGGTGATCTGGAACCCGGAAGCGGTTCGCGGGAACTTGCTCCGCTGATCGACGGTCAGCGCGAGCGGTGCCTCCTTCGTCGGCTTCAGGTCCTTGCGCAGCAACTGGCAGGGTTCGATCTCCCGTGTCTCGCACACCACTTCGGTGGACAGGTCGAGATCGCCCATGGGCTGACCGTCGGACACCGCTCTCAGGCCCAGGATGCAGCTCTCACCCGGTCTCAGAACGGTGCCCTTCGCGCACTGCCCGATCTGGGCGAACCCGAGCAGACCGCTCCGTACCCCCGTCCCGGGCGAGACGTTCGACGCGCTGCCGCACCCCTCCTCCCGGTAGACGTCCGGCGGCCCCGCCTTCGCCTTCTTCAACGTGACCGGAAGGTTACGGCCGCGGTTCGTCAACGAGGCACACGCCTTGTCCTCGTCGAAGCCCTCGCTGGTCCCCTTGATCGCGTACTGGTTGTCGATCGTCGCTCCGGTCACCTGCCAGGAGGCGGACTTCTGCTTGTCGGAGCGCTTGCCGAGCGTGAAGAACACGACCAGGAACGCGCCGACGGCGAAGACCGCTGTGATCGCCACCGTGAGCAGCGCTTTCTTGCTCCCGAGAACGCCCATACCCGCTCCCCTCAGCGACGTCGGCGCCTCAGAGCACCAGGTCCTCGGGGCGCAGGATCTCCCTGGGCAGCGGCGCGGCCTCCAGCTTCTCCAGCGGGTCGGCCGCGATGTGCGGGTCGAGGCGCAGGCCGGTGAGGTCGGCGACGCGCCGTACCGGGACCTGGAACATCCGGTAGGCGCCGTAGGAGAACGCCTCCCTGGTCAGCAGGTCAGCGATCAGGGCCGCCTGGCTGAGCAGATAGCCGGTCACGGACAGCGTGCCGGACTCCTTGACCATCGCGACGACCTTCCAGAACTGGCGAGGCAGCTGGACGCCACTGAACTCCTCGTCGTCGGGCGCCAGGACCGGTCCGGTGAACACGCTGATGGCCAGGCCGTGGTTGTCCGCGTTGTCCAGGACGTAGTTCTCCAGCCCGAGCCACAGCGTCGAGCCCGCGTTGAACTCGTGGTGCTGCGGGGTGGCGTTGGTGAAGTGGAAGGTGTCGTCGTTGGCGGCCTTGGCCTCGGATTCGGTGCCCCAGGCCGGGTCGAGGCGGCGTACCAGATGCCCGCGATCCAGGTCCTTGTGCCGGTAGGCCGTCTCGTCGGTCTGCTCACCGGCGGGCAGCCGGGGATCGATGATCCAGCGGTCGTGCTGCCTGGGCGGCTTCTTGGAGAGGTTCCCGTTGATGTTGCAGGCGGTGAACAGCGCGAGCCTTCGCCGCCGGTTCATGACGATGCTGAAGTGGTGGTAGCGCAGTTCGGCGGAGGCGAGTTCGGCCAGCTCGGCGGACAGGCCGGGCATGGGCAGCGGGCGGGCCAGGAACGCGGAGTCATAGCCCTTACGGTCGGAGTAGTCACGCCCTGCCTTCTCGGCCGTCTCGGCCGTCTCCGGCATCGCCTCCCCGAGCCGGACCGTCACCTCCAGGGGGACCGAGACCCTGACCTCGCCGTCCCTGAGGAGTGCCGTCTGCGCCTCCGGGGAGACCTGGCGGGCCGTGGCCTGGGGAGCCGCGGCGGCCTGGGGAGCCGTGCTCACGGAGACGTGCGGGGCCGGTACGCCCGTGACCGTGGGCAGCGCGGCAGCCGGGCCCATCGCGGAGGACGTCTCGGACGCCAGCCGTGTGGCGATCCGCTCGGGCGCGAAGAGCTCGTCGAGGAGCGCGCGCTGCGCGGGCGGCAGGAGCGCCTCACGCAGGAACTTGCAGATCCGGCTGACCCGGATGCCTTCGTTGATGAACTGCCCGTTCCCGTTCCCGTTGCCGGGGACGGGAACGCCGGCGTGGTGCAGCGCCACGACCTCCCACTGGTCGTTGAACACCGGCGAACCGGACGAGCCGGGTTCGGTGTCTGCCGTGTAGTGCAGGAACTGACCGGGAACGTCGACGAGCCGGTTCTCCCGGAGGGCGACCTGCTTCTTCTCGCCGCGCGGGTGCTGGACGATGGTGACGAACTCTCCGATGATCACCTTGCCCTCGGCCTCGATGAGCCGGTTGAACCCGAACCCCACCAGCTCGGCGGCCGGAGCCCCGACGGCGACCAGCGCGAAGTCGTGTTCGACGTCGGCGATGAAGAAGCGGTCGGGGTCGAACGGATACACCCTGGACGGCAGCGGCTTGCCGTCGATCCCGTCCTGGTAGTCGAACTCGATCACGCTGGCACGCGCCGTCGAGGCGTCGGGCAGCACATGGTGGTTGGTCAGCAGCAGCGCCGGGGACACCAGCGAACCGGTACCGTAACCGACCAGGTTCCCGCGGTCGTCGCGGACGTTCACCCGGCCCACCCCGCGGGCCGCGGCCACCCCGGCGTCGAGGTAGCGCACGCCCACGAAGTCCGGGGTGCCGATGATCTTTTCGAGCAGGGTCGCGGCCTCCGGCTCACCGCCTTCTCGCAGGTCGCCGTTCCCGTAGAAACGGTTGAGCCTGTCGATGCGCTTGTCGACGCGGTCCGGTGAGTCCGCCTCCGCCACTCCTCCCGGCTTCTCCAGCACCGACTCGTTCTGGTGCCGTTCCGCGGCGCGTTCCCGCACCCTCCGGGCCGCCGCGTCCTTCTGCCGCTCCAGCTCCCTGGTCGCCGCCATCGCCTCGCCCTTCACTCCTCGTATGCGCTGCCGATGCATGTTCCGCCGGCACCTCCCGACCGGGTCCTGGCGCACGGTGGGCACGACGACGTCACGGAGGCCGCGTGACCGTGCGGGTCATCTCTCGATCGTGAGCGTGTCGGGTGTCCGGGAGATCACGGTGATCACGAAGGGCGCGTCGCGTTCCTGGGGGAAAGTGACGCTCACCTGGTTCGTCCCCTGGCTCTCCCAGTGGCCCCGTCTCTCGCGGAGCCGGTCGTCGGGACCGGGACGGGCTTCGACGAACATTCCGTCCGGCCGGAACTCCAGTTCCCTCCTCGGCCTGCGCGAGAGCGGGAACGGATGGCCGGAAGGCCGGTACACCGCCGCGGTCTCGGTGTCCTCCTCGAAGGAGTGGACCCAGAGGCCGGTGACGTCAAGCGGTGCGCCGTTCATTCCGCCCTCCTCCGACGACTTCAGCGGATCACCTACCGCCGCGGCCCCCGACGAGACCTGACAGATCGTGGAGATTGTCGAGGAGTCCCTGAAGCTGCTGTTCGCTGGCCTGGAGCAGCCTCTGCACGTCGCCGTCTCCCCCGGCCCTGCCGTCCGCGCCGGCCTCCGCCATCTCAGGCTGCACGGCGGGCGCGACCTCCTGGCCGACCAGGAACGACGCCCGCGCCCCCTCCAGGCAGGCGTTCATCCGCTCGCGCTGCCCCTGGGTGAACATGAACATGGCCTGGTCGTCGACGTAGTCCATGTAGTTCATGAACATGTCGCCGTTGGGCCCGTTGTCGCAGGTGACGTGCGGGAACGACGGAGCCCCGGTGTTCGAGTCCGCCTGGTTCGGGGTGTCGGCGACCCTGTCGTCGTTGCTGCACGCGCCTTCGTCGTCTCCCCAGATGTGGAAGAGGTTGAGCCAGTGGCCGATCTCGTGCGTCGCGGTGCGTCCGCCGTCGAAGGGCGACCTCGCGCTGCCGGTGGTGCCGAAGGCGGAATGGAGGATGACCACTCCGTCGGTCTGCGGAGGACCGCCGGGGAACTGCGCGTACCCCAGCAGGCTCCGGCGCAGCTGACAGACCCAGAGGTTGAGGTACCGGTCGCTCGGCCAGGGGTCGGACCCCCCGGTGGCGCGGGCTTTCACACCGTCATCGGTGCCGAAGTCCGGCTCATCGGTCTCGACCCGGATGATTCCGTCTGTCGGTTTGCCGAACGGATCCTCGGTCGCGAGCCGAAACTCCACCATGATGTCGGCGACCAGCGACCGCCACACGGCCGGCACCTGGGAGACATCCGGATTCTTCGCCCGGAAATCCCGATTGAGGACGGCGAATTGACTGTGAATTTGCTTGTCGCTGATATTCTGCTCGGTCTTGCCGGAATTGTGCACGACATGGACGACGGTGGGAATGGTGACCACCCCCCTGCGCGCCGAGGTGAGCCGTGCCGTCTCGTACTGGAACGCACGGCTCTCGATCTGCCCGCGTTGCGCCCGGTAGGTCATGCTCTCGTTGAGCAGCCTCCGGTGGACGATCATGGTTCCGCAGAGGTCGCGGGCCGGCTCCAGGAAATCGCTGGGTTCCGCCATGGAAGGTCCCTTCCTCACCGCATCAGGGCGGCCTTCCTCGCCTTCAGAGACTCCTCCGTGATACCCACGACATTTCCGGCAAACCTCAGAAAAACCCAAACGCTGCTTTAATACGGACATGCTTTAAGGGTTCCGCTTTAATGCGGACGTACTAGAAGGGTTCCGTGCTCCGGCGTCAGCGCATACCGAACAGGCGGAAACCCGTCGCGGCGATGGCCTCGCACAGCTCCTCCACCGTGACGCCCTTGACCTCCGCCATCAGCCGGACGGTGAAGGGGATGAGGTGCGAGGCGTTGGGCTTGCCGCGGCGCGGGACGGGCGCCATGAAGGGCGCGTCGGTCTCCACCAGCACCAGGTCCAGCGGGGCCACGGCCAGAGCGTCGCGCAGCGGCTGGGCGTTCTTGAACGTCACATTGCCGGCGAAGCTCATGACGTAGCCCCTGTCCGAGCAGACCCGGGCCATGGCGGCGTCCCCCGAGAAGCAGTGGAAGACCACCTTCTCGGGCGCGCCCTCCTCGGCCAGGATCCGCAGGACGTCCTCGTGCGCCTCGCGGTCGTGGATCACCAGTGCCTTGCCGGTGTCCTTGGCGATCGCGATGTGGGCGCGGAAGGAGCGCTGCTGGTCCTCGCGGGAGGAGTGGTCGCGGTAGTAGTCCAGGCCCGTCTCCCCCACGGCCACCACCTGCGGCTCCCGCGCCAGCGCGGCGATCCGCTCCAGGGTCTCGCCGGTGAGTCCCTTGGTGTCGTTGGGATGGATCGCCACGCCCGCGTAGACGTCCGGGTGCTCCGCCGCCGTCGCGGCGGCCCACTGCGAGGACGGCAGATCGCAGCCGATCGTCATGATCCGCCGAACGCCCACGGCCTGCGCCTCCGCGACGGCCTCGGCCACTGTCATCTCGAGCATGTCGAGATGACAGTGGCTGTCGAAGACGTCCACCGGCAGCACGGGCACCGGCTCCTCGACCTTCTCCCGCCTCCCGGCCTTCCCCTCCCGCCCGACTCGCCCGGACACCCCGGATGCCCCGGCGGTCGGTTCGGGGGCTTCTGCGGCCGGTTCGGGGGCTCCGGGGGGTGGTTCGGGTGCCGGGGTGTGGTGTTCAGGCGCCAAGGCGGGCGAGCTCCTCGTCCACGATGCTCTGGTCGAGCTTGGGGAAGAGCGGGACGGGGCGCTGGAGGGGGGTGCCCGCCGTGATCGGCTGGTGCTCCCAGCGGGCCTGGGCGCGCGAGTAGTCGCCGGTGATCACCGGGTAGGTGCGCTCGCCCTCGGCCACCTCCTCGACGCGCGGCATGCCCGACCACTCGCCCTCGCCGCCGAGCATCTCGAAGACCTTCTGGGAGCTGCGCGGCAGGAACGGGGTGAGCAGGGTCTTGGCGTCGGCGACGACCTGGAGCGCCACGTGCAGGATGGTGCCCTTGCGCACCGGGTCGTCCTTGATCTTCCAGGGCTCCTGCTCGGCCAGATACCTGTTGGCCTCGCGCACGACGTCGAAAGCGGCGTTGATGGCGTTCTTGAAGCGGGACCTGCCCAGCTCGGCGCCGACCCGCTCGAAGGCGTTCCTGGCGTGCTCCAGCACCGCGAGGTCGGCCTCGGTGAGGTCCTTGGCCTCGGGGATCGCGCCGAACTCCTTGGCGGCCATCGACACCGAGCGGTTGACGAGGTTGCCCCACTGGGCGACGAGCTCGCCGTTGTTGCGGTCGACGAACTGCTGCCAGGTGAAGTCGGTGTCCTGGGTCTCGGGACCCGCCACCGCGATGTAGTAGCGCAGGGCGTCGACGTCGTAGCGCGCCAGGAAGTCGCTGACGTAGATCACGACCTGGCGGGAGGAGGAGAACTTCCTGCCCTCCATGGTGAGGTACTCGCTGGAGACCACCTCCGAGGGCAGGTTGAGCCCGCCCAGCGAGCCCGGCTCACCGCCCCTGTCGCCCTCACCGCTGTAGCCCAGCAGCATCGCGGGCCAGATCTCGGAGTGGAAGACGATGTTGTCCTTGCCCATGAAGTAGTAGGACAGGGACTCGGGGTTCTGCCACCACTCGCGCCAGCGCTCGGCGTCGCCGGTGCGGCGCGCCCACTCCACCGAGGCGCTGAAATAGCCGATGACCGCGTCGAACCAGACGTACAGGCGCTTGGTCGGCTGGTCGCGCCAGCCCTCCAGCGGGATCGGCACACCCCAGTCCAGGTCGCGGGAGATCGCCCGGGGCTTCAGGTCCTCCAGCAGGTTCAGGGAGAAGCGCAGCACGTTGGGCCGCCACTGGCCCTCCTTGCCGCGCAGCCACCGGCCCAGCACCTCGGTGAAGGCCGGGAGGTCGAGCATGAAGTGCTCGGTCTCCACGAACTTCGGCGTCTCGCCGTTGATCCGGCTGACCGGGTCGATCAGGTCGATCGGGTCGAGCTGGTTGCCGCAGTTGTCGCACTGGTCGCCGCGGGCCCCGTCGTAGCCGCAGATCGGGCAGGTGCCCTCGATGTAGCGGTCGGGCAGGGTGCGGCCGGTGGAGGGCGAGATCGCCCCCATGGTCGTCTCGGTGAAGATGTAGCCGTTGTCGTACAGGCCCTTGAAGATCTCCTGGACGACGGCGTAGTGGTTCTCGGTCGACGTCCTGGTGAACAGGTCGTAGGCGATGCCGAGGCCGTACAGGTCCTGCACGATCACCCGGTTGTAGCGGTCGGCCAGCTCGCGGGCCGTCACGCCCTCCTTGTCCGCCTGGACCTGGATCGGGGTCCCGTGCTCGTCCGTCCCGGAGACCATGAGCACCTGGTTGCCCAGCATCCGCTGGTACCTGCTGAACATGTCGCAGGGCAGGGCGAAACCGGAGACATGCCCGATGTGGCGTGGGCCGTTCGCGTACGGCCACGCGGGGGCGGTGAGGATGTGACGGGACATGCCCCAAGCCTACGGCTTGCCGAGGAGGGCACCGAATCGGTTATCCACAGCCGGAACGCGCCGACGTGTTCAGGGAGACGTGGTCGGGTGGTAGGTCAGCAGGACGTTTCCCGAGGAGAAGGTGCGGCTCTGGGTGAGGGTCAGGGGGTGCCTCCGGGTGGCGGTGTGGAAGAGCGGTCTGCCCGCGCCGAGGACGAGCGGGTGGATCATGACGCGCAGTTCGTCGATGAGCCCCGCCGTCAGCAGCGAGGTGGTCAGCTCGGAGCTGCCGAACACCGCGAGCGTGCCGGGCGTCGCCCGCAGCAGGGCCGGATCGGTGATCACCTCGGTGTTGTGCCACTCCGCCGTGGTCAGGGTGTGGGAGACGACGATCTTGGCGTAGGAGTTCATCAGCGCGGCGACCTCGGGGTCGGTCTCCAGCGCCTCCTCTGTGGGCCAGTACGCGGCCATGTGCTCGTACGTGCGGCGTCCGAAGACGATCGTGTCGATCTCGCGGAGCTGGGCGACGGCGAAGGCGTTGAAGCCCTCGTCGATGTTCGGCCAGTCGAACTCCCCTTCGGGCCCCTGGTAGTACCCGTCGACGCTCACGATGTGGAACGAGAAGATCCGGTTCATCCTCCACCCCCTCCAGGGGTCTACCCGCCCGGGTCTCAGGACACCGCCGCGATCTGCGGCTCCTCCGGCTCCTGTGAGGCGTCGGAGGACGCGCCGGTGCCGGACTCCCCGCGGGAGGCGCGCCGGTCGTACAGGGCGCGCAGGGCGATCGCCGCGGCCACCGCGGCGAAGGGGACGGCCGGCAGGACGTAGCGGTAGTCGAACAGGACGGTGGCGGGCGGCACGACCAGCAGGACCACGGCGTAGCCGAACGGCAGCAGCGCGGCGCCGCCCCACCGCCGCCAGCGGGCGGCGATCCCGACCAGCCCCGCCGCCAGCAGGACGCCCAGCAGCGTCCCCGGGAGGTAGACGACCTTCTGGTAGCCGCGCATGAACCCCGCGTACGGCTCGACGACGCGGGTGGCGGTGCGCTGGTCGTCGTACTGGGCGACCAGTTCGTCCTTGCCAGGCCAGTACGGCTGCGTCTTCTCAGGGAAGACGTAGTAGCTGTAGGTCTTGGGGTCGGGGTAGACCGGGCGGTCCCAGCGGAACGTGCGGCCGAAGTCGGTGAGGAACGCCTTCAGGTAGTCGCCGGGCTGGCTGAGGATCGCCTCCTTGGCGAAGGTGCGGGCCAGGTCGCTCTTGTAGGGGGCGAAGATGCCGCCCGGGTAGCGGAAGATCTGGCTCTCCTCCCACACGTAGAAGTGGGAGACCGGGCGCTGTTCCGGAGGCGTGGTGTCGCACAGGGCGTAGGCGTCCACCGGCAGCTTGTCGCCGAACTTGTCGCAGTCGGCGAACGTCATGGTGCGGCTGTAGAGGAACACCCCGTCGGTGCCGCTGAGCTGGAACTGGCCGTTCACCGAGGCGTACCAGGTGCAGTATCCGACGATCGGGACGACGGCGGCGGCCAGTCCGCTCACGACCGCCTTCCAGCCGGCCCTGCGGATCACCAGGAACACCAGCGTGACGATCAGCAGCGGGAGGCCGATGGTGCGGGTGATGGCCGCGACGCTCAGCAGCAGGCCCGCGAGCGCCGTCTGGCGGACGGACGGCTGGGGATTCCACAGCACCAGGGTCAGTGCGGCGGAGACCAGCAGCAGGAAGTAGGTGTCCGACAGCAGCAGGTGTTCCAGCTCGATCTGGTTGCCGTCGAACAGCACGGGCGTGACGGCGAGCGCGGCGGCCCAGCCAGGCAGCGCCCGTCCCCCGGGGAAGAGGTGGTCGCGGCGCAGCAGCGCGTACAGGAGGGCCGCGACGGCGAGGCCCATCAGGTGCTGGGCGGTCACCACGGCCGCGACGCTGTGCAGGGGCCGCAGCACCATCAGGAGCATCGGGTAGCCGAAGGTGCGGACGGGGTCGGGGCGCGGGTCGAGCGCCACGTCCACGTACGGGTAGGAGTCGGGGAACCAGATCGCCCACCGGTATCCCAGGAGGGTGACGGCCCGCAGGAGGAGCGCCGCGCCCAGCAGGATCAGGAAGACGCGGTGGCGGCCGGCGAACGCGCGGAGATCGGCACGGCTCGGCCTGGGCGGGGAGAACCTCCACGCCTTCCGTCGTTCCGTCACGATTCACCCCCGCTTTACCTAAGAGTAGCTTTGGCGCACAATCTCCCTTACCCGGGGTTCGGCCTCTGACGGAACCGGCCAGTCGTTGCGTTATCGCAATCCTCACGGTTCCGGACGAAGCGGTCAGACTGTCCGATGTGGCGTCAGTCCTCGACCGCGACCGGCTCCACGGCGGGCGAAGAAGCCTGCGCCCCCACGGTGTCGGCGACGGTGAGCGTCTCGTGCGCGCCCTCCCCGGTGCCGGGGTGGCTGGCGCGGCGGATGCCGAGGATCGACAGGAACGCGGTGCCCAGGATCATCTGGCAGCTCATCATCAGCGCGGTCGCCGACGGGACGACCATGCGCAGGGTCTCGCGGGCGTTCAGCTCGCCGAACTGGGCGCCGTGCCAGTGCACCACCGAGACGCCGATCCCGGCCAGACCCGCGACGGCGAGCCCGCCTCCGACGACCAGGCCCTTCTCGAAGCTCCAGGAGTTCAGCAGCCAGCCGGCCCTGCGGTCGGCGGGCAAGAAGCCCTCGGCCACCCCGTAGGCCTTGGTGAGCAGGGAGAACACCACGCCCTGGAAGCCGATCACCACCGCCGCCGAGGCGCCCACCAGGGTGTCGACGTCGAAGACCACGCCCTCGATCTCGATCGGCCGCGCCGCCAGCGCCACCCCGGAGACCAGGCCCACGGTCATCATGACCAGGCCGGGGATGAGGAAGAGCCAGCGGGGGCTGTACAGCAGCAGGAACCGCAGGTGGCGCCAGCCGTCCCGCCAGGTGTTGAGATGCGGCGGCCGGGACCGCCCGTCCTTCTTCAGGGTGGTCGGCACCTCGGTGATCTTCGCCTTGGCGAGGGTCATCTTGACGACCAGCTCCGAGGCGAACTCCATGCCGGAGGACTGCAGGCCCAGCGCCAGCGCGGTGTCGCGGCGGAACCCGCGCAGCCCGCAGTGGAAGTCGCCGATCTTGGAGCCGAAGAACAGCCGGCCGATGAAGGACAGGACCGGGTTGCCCAGGTAGCGGTGGAGCGGCGGCATCGCCCCGGGGTCGATGCCACCCTGGAAGCGGTTGCCCATCACCAGGTCGGCGCCGTCGCGCAGCGCCTCGACGAACGGCAGGAGCGCGGTGAAGTCATAGGAGTCGTCGGCGTCACCCATGGTCACATAGGTGCCCTTGGC
>JAFACJ010001195.1 GCA_023425615.1 Actinomycetes bacterium | reverse complement strand
CCGGTGGAGTGGCCGGATGCGGGGAGACGGTGGCCTCGCCCTCGTGGTCCACGAGCACAAGCGGCTCGGCCGCGGCATCGAAGTGCTGGCGGCCATGTCCGGGATGGAGCGCGAGTGCATCCGCGACTGAACCCTCGAAGGGCAGGAGTCCGCCAGCAAACGCGGCAAGACCACCGGCACGAAGAAGGGGCGGCACCCCTCACCCGCCACCGTCATGCGGATGTTCCGCGAACACGACGAGCAAGCCGCCATGACGTCGAGCACGTGATCACCCCGCTACTTTGCGGCTGGTGTCTGGGCTAGGACTTTGAGGCCGTCAAGTCGAAGCCGAGCTCCTCTACCGCTACGCGGCACGCGTCACTACCGAACCCGGAACGGTTCATCAAGGGCACTTTCGTGTTTCTGGTCAGCCCCTGGATGGCCGCCTCATGAACGTGTGAGGTCAGTGGGGCGGGTGGATCGGTTCCGTGGGTGAGGTCTGCGGTGCCGTCCAACTGGCGAGGAGTTTGAGGCGGTCCTCCGAGGGGGTGCCCGGCTCGGCCGCGTAGATGGTCAGGTCGTGGACGGCCCGTTGAGGCAGGGGCAGGTTCAGGGAGCGGAAGGTCATCTCCAGACGGCCGACTTCGGGATGGTCCAGCCGCTTGGTGCCTTCGTGACGGATTCGGACGTCATGACTTGCCCACATGGTGCGGAAGTCAGGGCTGAGCGTGACCAGTTCGCCTACGAGCTCACGCAGGGCCCGATCGTGAGGTTCACGTCCGGCTTCGGCGCGGAGCACTGCGACCGTGGCCCTGGCGCCTTCCTCCCAGTCGACGAAGAAGTCGGGGGAGCCGGGGTCGAGGAAGAAGTAACGGGGGAAATTGGCGCAGCCCCGGTCGCTGGTGGTGTCGCTGTCGAACATCGGTGAGTACAGGGACCTGCACAGCGCGTTGCTCGCGACGATGTCCAAACGGCCGTTGCGTATGAAGGCGGGGGCCATGGTCATGGAGTCCACCATCCATTGGACGGGAGACGGGATCTTGACGTCCTTGCGGCGGTGCGACCTGCGGCGGGCGGGGCGAGCCACTCTGGCCAGATCGAGCAGGTAGGTGCGCTCGTCCTCATTGAGGAGCAATGCCTGCGCGACCGCTTCCAGCACGTCCTCGGAGACGCCGCTGATGTGGCCCTTCTCCAGCCGTGTGTACCACTCGGTGCTCACGCCGGCGAGGGCCGCGACCTCCTCGCGCCGTAGTCCAGGAACCCGCCGGCGTCGGCTGGTGGGCAGCCCGACCCGCTCCGGGGCGAGCTTGGCGCGTCGGCTGATGAGGAAGTCGCGGATGTCCGAGCGGTTGTCGGTGGGAGCACCGGTGCGGTTTTCGGACGGAGGTTCCATCCGTCCAAGGTACCCATGGTCCGACCGATAGGGAGGTTGTGTTTATACCCCCCATAAACGCGACCTTGCCCGCCTTCGACGGCGCCGGTTTCGTGGGATCGGCGGACTCGACCGGCACTCCTTCATCGCGGGCCGCCGTCCCCTATCCACACCTCAGGAGCATGACCATGTCCAGCAAGACCGTACTGATCACCGGCGCGACCAGCGGTATCGGCGCACACACCGCGCGGTTGCTCCTCGACCGCGGCCACCGGGTGGCGGTCACCGGCCGCGACGAGGGCAAACTGAGGACTTTCCTCGACGAGGCCGGCCACTCCGACCGGCTGCTGGGTCTGGTCGCGGACGCGGCGGACTGGCAGGCCACCGAGTCGGTCGTGACCCGCACCGTGGAGCATTTCGGTGCCCTTGACGCGGCGGTGGCCAACGCCGGATTCATGTCCGGTGGCTCCATCGGGGCCGGTGACCCGACGTCGTGGGCGCCGATGGTTCTCACCAACGTCCTCGGCCCCGCCCTGCTGGCCCATGCCGCCCTGCCCCACCTTGAGGCCACTGGCGGACGGCTGGTGCTCATCGGCAGCGTCGCCGGGCTGAAGAACTCTCCCGCCAATCTCTACTCGGCCACCAAGTGGGCCACCACCGGACTCGCCGAGAACCTGCGCCTGCACGCCACGACCCGCGGCATCGGTGTCACCCTCGTCAACCCCGGCATGATCGACACCCCGTTCTGGCAAGGCACCGGCGTTCCCCCCTTCGCCCTGCCTCCCCGGCCCATCGCCGAGGCCATCTGCTTCGCCCTCGACCAACCGGCAGGCGTCGACCTCAACACCCTGACCGTCCGGCCCATGGGCCAGCCCGTCTGACCACGCTCGGCCGTCACACCACGCCGCTCACTCTCCCGGAGCCTTCCTCGCAGGTCTTTGTCACGGGTGGGTCCGGTCCGACCGGCCCCACCCGTGACGCAGAGCCGCTCGCGGCCGGCCACACGGTCACCGGTCCGACCCGCTCGGAGGGACTGTGAAGAGAACGGGTCTGTCCCGTAGCCGGTGGGTCCATGGAGCAGGTGTTGAACAGCACGAGCGCGTTGAGTACCAGACCGAGCGCGCCGCCGATCTGGTCCTCCATGCCGCCCTGGTAGAGCTGCCCCGAGCCACCGTGGAAGATCTTCCGAGTGAGCGCGTGACGCCCTTCCTGGAGGTTGGCCTGCACTACTCACGCCCGCATTTGGCGGCTGAGTCCGCCCACGAAACCCCGACGCGCTGTTCGAGTCAGTCCTGACCCATGCTGATCGCCGGAGTGCAGGCCATGCTGTAACGCCATCTGAGCCCCCGTGGCGACTCCGCTGGCGAAGGCGCCGCCGGGGCTCGGCCGGCGGCCCAGGGAGCGAGCGGCGGGGTCAGTGGTGGCTTGGGCGGAGATCTGCTCACCGAATTGGACCTGGCCGACGAGGCCACACAAAGACACCGGCTTCGCCTTGGTCGGCGGCCTTACCGGCGCACTGGTTGCCGAGCGATAAGCGGAGATACATTCGATTTCATGACAGCAACACGACCGGTCGAGAGCACCGTGCTGCACTGCGTGTTCCAGCGGGTGGATCCCGACAGCGATGGGAAGTACCTGCGCCTGGACTACGTTGCGGACCGGTTGGCGGACCTGGCGGAGTTCTGCTCCATCGTAGATGCGCTCGGCCGACTGGACGGCGAATCACCGTCGGGAGTCAGATCCCGCCGGTACCGCGACCTGGAGCGAAAGTACGAAGACCAGGTCACCGCCGCGCACCCCGCCGTGTTGTCGATGAGTCTGTCCCCACGGTTGGCCGTTGAGATCATCACACGTTCCGACTCGGAAGCGACCCACCTGCTGACCCACCCCGAAGACATCGAGAAGTGGGCCCTCAACGTCCAGACATCCTGGCCCCGCGCTCAGACCGAGGCCGAGAAAGCCGTGCAGGCCCACCGCAGGCTCCTCGCCGACGGTATGACCGCAGAGCCGTCCACGGGCTGACCGCTTCGTCGAAGTTCAGCATCGGCATCGGAGACCCGCACGCACGCACACTGACTGCCTGGCCTCCCCGCAGATGTACGACCACATGGTCGAAGACGCTCACGTCCGCCAGCGCGCCAACGACAACTGCCGACGCTCCTTCGTCCGCCAGCGCGGCGAGCCCGGCCGACCGGCTCCGCGACTTGGCCGACGCCGGACTCATCGAACGCCAAGTGATATGACCCGCTCTATGCCGGTTCACGCCTCGCCCGCAACAGGGCTGTGCCAGCGGCCGGCCGCACCCGTCGGCTCACAGGGCCGCCGAGTCGAGCACGGCCTGAGCGAAGGCGGCAGGGGCCTCTTGCGGCACGTCATGGCCGATTCCCGTCAAGACGATGTGCTTGTAAGGGCCGGTGAACTGGCTGCGGTACGCCGCGTCGCTTCCGCCGCTGCCGAACGGGTCTCGGTCCGCGTCGACGGTGACCGTGGGAACACTGATCTTCGGGCTGGCGGCCAGTTTGGCCTCCAGGTCCGCGTAGGCGGGCTGTCCGTTGGCCAGGCTGAGCCGCCATCGGTAGTTGTGGATGACGATGGGCACCCAGTCCGGGTTGGCGAAGGCCGCGGCCGTGCGGTCATAGGTCTTCTGGGTGAATTTCCAGGTCGGCGACGCGAGTTTCCAGACGAACTCGCCGAAATCATTCCGGTAGGCGGCCAGTCCCTTCTCCCCGCGGGGCGTCGCGAAGTAGTACTGGTACCACCAAGTGTGTTCATAGGACGGCTTCTGCGGTTTCTCCTGGGCTTTGCGATTGGTGATGAGATAGCCGCTCACCGAGACGAGGGACTTGACCCGCTCGGGCCACAGGGCGGCGATGATATCGGCTGTGCGCGACCCCCAGTCGAATCCGGCAAGGATCGCCTTGGGAATCTTCAGCGCATCCATCAGCGCCACGATGTCGACGGCGAATGCGGACTGCTCGGCGTTGCGGACCGCATTGGCGGACCGGAACTCCGTCGTTCCGTGGCCGCGGAGATACGGGACGATGACGCGGTATCCCTTGTTCGCGAGGATCGGGGCGACCCGTTCGTAGCTGTGGATGTCGTAGGGGAATCCGTGCAGCAGAATCACTGCTGGCCCATCGGCGGGTCCGGCGTCGATGTATCCGACGTTGAGTTCACCGGCGTCGATCTGCTTCACGGTGCCGAAGGACCCGCCCGACTGCCCGGTGTCAGTTCCGCCGGGATCGGCT
Organism: Actinomycetes bacterium; assembly: GCA_023425615.1. Classification (GTDB taxonomy): domain Bacteria; phylum Actinomycetota; class Actinomycetes; order Streptosporangiales; family Streptosporangiaceae; genus Actinocorallia. The sequence continues at coordinate 2,517 of JAFACJ010001195.1, read as the reverse complement.
CCCCCTCGCACGCTTGAGGGAAGGAATGCCACTGCCGGTACAGCGGCCGAGGAAACGGCGGCGACGCCGGCGAGGAGCGCCACAGAGAGGGTCTTCCGTTTGGATTTCACGACACCAGTCCCTGATGTTCCCATTTCGGTGGAGTAAGGATTTATCCGAGTTGTTCCATCCGTTGATGCCCGGAACCCGCGGCCCCCGGTGATGAACCTCCTCTTGTTTCTGCAAATTGATCATTGAAATAATTTTGTTGATTCTTGGCATTGCCGCGAAGGTCGTCCGCTGCCCGAGGGCATGGCATTGACCGGCGCATCGCGCTTCCTCCGCACCATGACGAACTACGTGCTCTGGCCCGCACGGCCACCGCCTTTCCGAAACCTGCACGTTCTGCACAGCGGCAGGCTCACCGTCCGCGCCCCGCCGGTGAGCGAGACTCCGCCACAGCCTCACGATGGCGGCCTGACGGGCCGCGGCGGATGGACCGGACGCGGTGCAGGCCGCGGTCGGTCGTGGCGTTGCCGGGTATAGCCCTGAGGGGGCCACGATGACTTCTGGGACCGGAAGGGGGAGGCCATGTGCGGTGGGCGACGGTGTCCCACGCCCGGCGGGGTGATCGCACTGGGGTTGCTTGCCGGCGCTGTTGGGACCCTTGCCATGGATGTGCTGCTGTATTCGCGCTACCGGCGCGGCGGCGGCAGGAACACGTTCCGGGCGTGGGAACTGTCGCAGGACCTGGAGGGTTGGGAGGACGCGCCCGCGCCCGCGCAGGTCGGCAGGCGGCTGGCCGAGGGCCTGTTCCAGCGGTCCCTGCCCGACGGGCGGGCCCGCCTGGTCAACAACGTCACCCACTGGGTCTACGGGATCATGGGCGGCGCGCAGTACGGCATCCTCGCCGGATCGCTGCGCTCCCCGAAGGCCCGGCACGGGCTCGTCTTCGGAACGGGCGTATGGCTCACCGGATACGCCGTGCTCCCCGCCATGGGGCTCTACCGGCCGATCTGGGAATACGACGGCGCCACCCTGGCCAAGGACCTCAGCGCGCATCTCATCTACGGGCTGGCCACAGCCTCCGCCTACGGCCTGCTGACACAGAAGGGCACATCATGAACGTCCTTCTGCCAACGTGACCTACATCCTGAACGTGACCGAATGGGCCGAGGAGACGTCCCTCATGGGCCCGCAGGTGTCCCAAAGGGCGAGGCCATACGCTGGGCGTTCCGCACGCACCTGGTCGCCCAGACCCAGCAGGTCCACGAGATCAACGCACAGTTGCGCCATGCGCATCTGCAAGAGCAACGGAGCGCCGACGCGCTGCGGAGGCCGTGCGGCGCCAGCAGGGTGAGCTGCACCCGGGACCCTGTGACGAACACCTGCTCGGCATCCGCGCGGACACGTCCGTCGGGGCCGCACCGAGCGATCTCGGAGAGGACCACCTCGGCCGATCCGATCGTCTCGCCGGCCCGTCCGGCCTCATCACCGGTATGAGACTGCGAGCGCAGATCGCGCATGAGGACGTTGAATTCGTCGGCGAGATCCGGTATCCCAAGCCTCGCACCCGGTCGGTCTTCGGGGGTCCTGGAGACCGGTCTGCCGATCCGACCCACCTGGGGTGCCGTTAAGGATCGACGCACCAGGGGCGAAGTAGCTCTGTCGGCGAGTTCTGATCAGTCGGAGGTTGGAGGGCTCGGTACAGGGTGGGGCGGCCGATCTTCAGGTGGCGGGCAATGGAGGTGACGGATTCGCCGCGGGCTTGACGAGCGCGGGCGATGGCGAGGGCGTCGTCGTCGACTTTGGCGGGACGGCCGCCTAGGGGCCTTGGGCGTTGACTGCGGCCAGGCCGTCCATGGTGCGTTCGTGGATGAGTTCGCGTTCCATCTTCGCTCTTCGCTTGGGTAGCGGTCGCGGTGACCGTGTGTGGTCGCCTGGGGCGTAGCGGCTGAAGGTGGCTCCGGTCCCGGCGGAGGGCTTGGCCACGGTGATGGGGTGGAGGGGCTGGCCGGCGCGTCGTCCGGGGAACAGCCAGGGCGAGCCGGGGTCGTGGCGGTGCGGCTCGTGGCGGTTTCTGCGGTGGGATCTCCAGCGGGCGAGCCGTGTGGTCGTGGCCCAGGGCGCGGAAGGTGTTGCCGTGCCACGGGTGCTGCTTGATCCGTTCCAGGGCCCGTTGATGTCTCCGGGGTCGATCATGAAGTCCTCGATGTCGGCGGCGGGCGCGGGGAGGGACCGGGTGCTGTGGCGCAGGACGACCTGAGACCTTCCGCACCGCCCGCCGCACGGCTTGAGCGGTGCCGGCTCACCCCTGGTTGTGGCGCTGGTGGTCTGAGGATGTGACCATGTGGAGATGACCTCCTCGCCCCATCCGCCGAACGTCGGTGGCGGACCCGATCCGACCGGCGTGGCCGCCGCACCCGGTGGACAGGCCGCGCCCGCCCGCGGGTACCTGCTGGACAACGCGCACGCCGAGGCGGGCGAGCGGTTCGTCTGGCTGGCCGAGCTGTTCGACGGAGTGACACGGGCGCACTT
>JAFACJ010001192.1 GCA_023425615.1 Actinomycetes bacterium | reverse complement strand
GCGCAGATATCCGCGGCCCGACGTGTATGAAGTCTCCCGGGTGAAGATCCGCGAATTCGCCGAGGCGATCGGCGACCGCAATCCCCTCTACCGCGACGCAGAGGCGGCCAAGGCGGCCGGATACCCGGATGTGATCGCGCCTCCCACCTTCCTGACCATCGTCGCCCTCGGCGGCGAATTCCTGGTCGACCCCGAACTCGGCCTGAACTTCGCCATGGTCGTCCACGGCGAGCAGCGCTTCGAGTACACCAGGCCGATCTTCGCCGGCGACGTCATCCAGTGCGAGTCGATCATCAGTGACATCCGCAAGGCCGGCGGCAACCACCTGGTCAAGGTCACCACCGAGGTGCGCGACGCGCAGGGCGAGCTCGTGGCCACCGCCTACAACACCATCGTGGAACGGGGGGCCTGACATGACGGCGACGGTCAAGTACGACGAGGTCGAGGTCGGCACCAAGATCCCCGCGCAGTCCTACCCCGTCAAGCGGCTCAACCTGGTGATGTACGCGGGAGCCTCCGGCGACTTCAACATCATCCACTGGGACGAGCGCTTCGCCAAGTCCGTCGGCCTGCCCGACGTGATCGCCCACGGCATGTTCACCATGGCCCAGGGCGGCAGGTTCGTCACCGACTGGGTCGGCGACCCCGGCGCGGTGGTCGACTACGGCGTGCGCTTCACGGGCATGGTCCCGGTGCCGCACGACACCGGCAACGTCATCGAGATCGAGGGCGTCGTGGAGAAGAAGCTGGAGGACAACAAGGTCGTGGTCGGTCTCACCGCCACCGCGGGCGGCCAGAAGGTCCTCGGCCAGGCCAGGGCGGTCGTCCGGCTCGCCTAAGACAGCGCGCGCATCCGCCCCGGCGGGCGGGTGCGCGCCTACGCGAACAGGAGTGCGGATGAACGTGCGCTGCCAGGACGTGCGGCTCGCCGGATACACCACGCTGCGGCTGGGCGGACCGGCCCGTACCTTCATCGAGGCCGGCAGCGAGGAGGCGCTGATCGAACAGGTCCGCGCCGCCGACGAGGCGGGCGAGCCCCTGCTCATCCTCGGGGGAGGCAGCAACCTCGTCGTCTGCGACGAGGGCTTCCCCGGCACCGTCGTGCGGGTCGCCAGCCGCGGCGTCGCGATCGACGGCGCCCGGGTGACGGCGCAGGCGGGCGAGGAGTGGGACGCCCTGGTGGCCCGCACCGTCGCCGAGGGCCTGTCGGGCCTGGAATGCCTCTCGGGCATCCCCGGCAGGGTCGGCGCCACGCCCATCCAGAACGTCGGCGCCTACGGGCAGGACGTCAGCGAGACGATCACCGAGGTGCGCGCCTACGACCGGCGGGAGCGGCGCGTCCGCTCCTTCACCGCCGCCGAGTGCGCCTTCACCTACCGGCACAGCGCCTTCAAGGGCGACGACCGCTACGTGGTGCTGGCCGTCACCTTCCAGCTCGACGAGACGGGCGAGTCACGGCCCGTCAAGTACGCCGAGCTCGCCCGCAGGCTCGGCGTCGAGCAGGGCTCCGCCGCCCCGCTCCAGGACGTCCGCGACGCCGTCCTGGAACTGCGCCGCGGCAAGGGCATGGTCCTCGACCCCGCCGATCCCGACACCCGCAGCGCCGGCAGCTTCTTCACCAACCCCGTCCTCACCGAGCGGGAGCTGAAGGTGCTGGCCGAGCGGGCCGAGGGGTTCCCCGCCTTCCCCGAGCCGGGCGGCCGCACCAAGACGTCGGCGGCCTGGCTGATCGACAAGGCGGGCTTCGCCAAGGGCTACGCCCGCGGCCCGGTCCGGCTGTCGACCAAGCACACCCTGGCCCTGACCAACCCCGGGCCCGAGGGCACCGCGCGCGACCTGCTGGCCCTGGCCCGCGAGATCCGCGCCGGGGTCCGCGAGGCGTTCGGGGTGACCCTGGTCAACGAGCCGGTCCTGATCGGGCTCACGCTGGAGGAGGAGTAGGCGGGGCTGCCAGCCAGTCGTCGACGCCCTCCAGGAGCTGCTTGCGCACCCCAGGCGGCGCCGCCGAGCCGCGGATCGAGCCGCGCGCCAGCTCGGCCAGCTCCGCGTCGGTGAAGCCGTGCTCGCTGCGGGCCAGCTCGTACTGGGTGACCAGCCGCGAGCCGAACAGCAGCGGGTCATCGGCGCCCAGCGCGATCGGCACCCCCGCCTCGAACAGCCGCCGTACCGGCACCTCCGCCGCGCTCCTGGCCACCCCCAGCGAGACGTTCGAGGCGGGGCAGACCTCCAGCGTGATCCCGCGCCCGGCGATCCGCTCCACCAGCCGCGGATCCTCCACCGCGCGCACCCCGTGCCCGATCCGGTCGGCGCCCAGCAGGTCGATGCAGGGCCGCACCGACTCGGGCCCTTCCAGCTCGCCGCCGTGCGGCGCCGACAGCAGCCCGGCCCGCCTGGCGATCCGGAACGCGCCCTCGAACTCATACGGACGGCCACGGCGCTCGTCGTTGGACAGCCCGAAGCCGACGACGCCGCGGCCCGCGTACTGGACCGCCAGCCGCGCCAGGATGCGGGCGTCCAGCGGATGCCGGGTGCGGTTGGCGGCGATGATCACTCCGATGCCCACCCCGGTGGCGCGCTCGGCCTCGGCCACCGCGTCGAGCACCAGTTCGACGGTCGGGGTCAGGCCGCCGAACCGGTGGGCGTAGCCCGAGGGGTCCACCTGGATCTCCAGCCAGCCCGAGCCCTCGGCTGCCTCGTCCTGCGCGGTCTCCAGCAGCAGCCGGCGCAGGTCCTGCGGGGTCTGCAGCACCGATCTGGCCAGGTCGTACAGGCGCTGGAAGCGGAACCAGCCGCGCTCGTCGGTGGCGCGCAGGGCGGGCGGCCACTGGGACACCAGCGACTCGGGGAGCTGGACCCGGTGGCGGAGTGCCAGTTCCACCAGGGTCGCATGCCGCATCGACCCGGTGAAGTGCAGGTGCAGGTGTGCTTTCGGCAGTCGTGTGAGATCCCGGCGCTTCATTGCCCAATCCTGCCCGGTCTGCCCCCGTTCACTCGGCTGACCTGGCAGGGAACCACCCCCAAGCCACCCGGAAGGACTACCCCGTCCCCTGACGCGTGAAGGCGCCACAGGAGTTTCAGTTCGACGTAGCGCCCCGGGACACGTATGCTTCTCTTCTTAGTGGCGCGTGCAGCAAGCACGCCTGCTGTAGGGCAATGGCGCAATTGGTAGCGCGCCGGGCTCCAAAACCGGCGGTTGGGGGTTCGAGTCCCTCTTGCCCTGCGGAGCAGCTTCACGTTCCCAGCCGCACGTGAGCACGCATAAGGTGAGAGGCACGCGCGGCGGAACACGCCGTGTCGGACGATCAATCCGAACGAGGGTGAGATGGCGACTGAGACTCGCGACGTCGCGACCGAGGACAAGGGGAAGCCGGCCAAGCGCAAGCGCACCAGCCCTCTCCTGTTCATCCGCCAGGTGGTCGGCGAGCTCCGCAAGGTCATCTGGCCCACCCGCCGGGAACTGATCAACTACACCATCGTGTCCATGGTGTTCGTGCTGTTCATGATCGGTATTGTCACTCTGCTCGACTGGGGCATTCAGCAGGGAATCTACGAGCTCTTCGCCGGCTGATCCGCAGCGGACAGAGCACTGCCGTTCCGACCCAGGTTGTCACCTAGAGAGAGAGTCACTGCCGTGTCCGAGTCATCGCAGTTCCACGACGAGCTCCCCCAGGAGCCGCTGGCGGATCAGGTGGCCGAGGAGGCGGAGGAGATCTCCGAGGACGAGCCGAACGAGCTCGCCGAGGCCGACGAGAACGAGCAGGCCGAGCCGGAAGAGCCCGCGCAGCCGGCCGTCGACCCGTACGAGGAGTTCCTGCGCGAGCTGCGCATGCAGCCCGGTGACTGGTACGTCATCCACTCCTACGCCGGCTATGAGAACCGGGTCAAGAGCAACATCGAGACCCGCACCACCACCCTCAACATGGAGGACTACATCTTCCAGATCGAGGTGCCCCAGCACGAGGTCACCGAGATCAAGGGCGGCAAGCGGCAGAAGGTCAACGAGAAGGTCCTGCCCGGTTACATCCTGGTGCGCATGTACCTGACCGACGAGTCCTGGAGCGCGGTCCGCAACACCCCGGGCGTCACCGGCTTCGTCGGCCTGTCCAACAAGCCCTCCCCGCTCAGCCTGGAGGAGGTCGCCAAGCTGCTGGCGCCCGAGCCGGCCGAGCAGACGCCCGCCGCCAAGGCCGCCACCACCAAGGTCGCCGCGACCGTCGACTTCGAGGTCGGCGAGTCCGTCACGGTCATGGACGGGCCCTTCGCCACGCTCCCCGCCACCGTCAACGAGATCAACCTCGACACCCAGAAGCTCAAGGTCCTGGTCTCCATCTTCGGTCGCGAGACCCCGGTCGAGCTCTCGTTCAACCAGGTCTCGAAGATTTAGGCGCTACGCTGGGAAGACCTTCGCCCCCGTGCCGACGGTACGGGGGCTTCATACCGGGCTCCAACATCACGGCTCACGTTCCGGCCGGGATGTTGCCCGTCATCCGGGAATCGGAGCCGAAACACACGGAACGAAGGGATGGCTCATGCCTCCGAAGAGGAAGAAGATCAGCGCCGTCGTCAAGGTCCAGCTGAACGCCGGTGCCGCGACCCCCGCGCCGCCCGTCGGTACCGCGCTCGGTCCGCACGGTGTCAACATCATGGACTTCTGCAAGCAGTACAACGCTGCCACGGAGGCCCAGCGCGGCAACGTGATCCCGGTCGAGATCACGATCTACGAGGACCGCTCGTTCACCTTCGTCACCAAGACCCCGCCGGCGCCGCAGATGATCCTCAAGGCCGCCGGGATCGAGAAGGGCTCCGCGGTCCCGCACAAGACCAAGGTCGGCTCGATCACGCAGGCCCAGGTCCGCGAGATCGCGGAGTTCAAGATGAAGGACCTGAACGCCAACGACCTCGACGCCGCCGCGAAGATCATCGCCGGCACCGCCCGCTCCATGGGCATCGACGTCAAGTAGTCCGACTCAAGTAGTCCGACTCAAGTAGTTAGCGCACAGGGTTAACCTGTACCGCCACGTGATCGGGCGCCCACCGTCTGGACCGAGGATCTTGATCGCCCCCAGGGCGATCAAGATCTGAGGGAAGACGGTGGATGGAGCGCCCGATCACCGTCGTGACGGAGTCACGACAATCCAACACGACAATCCAACAGGTGGGAGGGCCAGCGCGGCCCGTTACCACGAACTCCCGGAAAGGGGAGCAGCATGAAGCGCAGCAAGGGCTACCGCGCCGCGGCGGAGAAGATCGACAAGGACCAGTTCTACACGCCGCTGCAGGCGGTGCGGCTGGCCAGGGAGACCACGGTCACCAAGTTCGACCCGACCATCGAGGTCAACACCCGGCTCGGCGTTGACCCGCGCAAGGCCGACCAGATGGTCCGCGGCACCGTGAACCTGCCGCACGGCACCGGTAAGACCGCCCGCGTGCTGGTCATCGCCGGTGGCGCCAAGGCCGAGGAGGCCCGGGCGGCCGGCGCCGACTACGTGGGCGCCGACGACATGATCGAGCAGATCTCCGGTGGCTTCCTGGACTTCGACGCGGTCGTGGCCACCCCGGACATGATGGGCAAGGTCGGCCGTCTCGGCCGGGTGCTCGGTCCGCGTGGTCTGATGCCCAACCCCAAGACCGGCACCGTGACGATGGACGTGGCCAAGGCCGTCACCGACATCAAGGGCGGCAAGATCGAGTTCCGGGTGGACCGTCACGCCAACCTGCACTTCATCATCGGCAAGGCGTCGTTCGACGACCGTCAGCTGGTGGAGAACTACGCGGCGGCGATCGAGGAGATCCTGCGGCTCAAGCCGTCGGCGGCCAAGGGCCGTTACCTGAAGAAGGTGACGATCACCTCGACGATGGCGCCCGGCATCCCGGTCGACCCGACCGTGACCCGTGCGTTCACCGCCGAGCTGGATGAGGCGAACGCCTGAGCGCACTGCTCGCGGACGAGGGCCTTCGGGGGATTCCCCGGAGGCCCTCATCCGTCTAGGGTCTTATACCCCTACGGAGGATGTTGGTCCCGTCGGGTGATGTGGCGGACATAGGCGGCAAGGGAGACTTTCAGACATGATGAAGCTCGCGTCGGGTGCCGTGGCAGGCACCCTCCTCCTGTTCTCCCTCACCGCCTGCGAGAGCGACGAGACAGCCTCCGGAGCCCCCGGTGACACGGTGAACCTCAGCGCCTCGCAGGTGCTGGACCGGTCGGCGTCCCGCGCCGCGGGGGTGGAGACGTTCACCGCGGACCTGACGGTCGAGGGCTCGGGGTCGGTGAAGGGCAGCGGCCAGTTCCGGTTGAAGCCCTCGCCGGCGTTCTCCGTCACCCTCGACCAGCTGTCGTTCGGCGGGGTGGCGGTCGGCACCGGCGGGACCCGGGTGGTGCTGCTGGACCAGACGGTCTATGTGCAGAACGCCCAGCTCAGCCAGTTCCTGGGAACGGGCAAGCCATGGATGAAGATCACGCTGGGGCAGGCGGCGAACGCCGCGGGCTTCAACGCCGATGATCTGCTGAAGCAGTTCCAGCAGGCGGACCCGGGTGCGCTCACCAAGATCGTCTCCGGTTCCACCGATGTGAAGAAGGTCGGCACCGAGAAGATCGACGGTGTGGAGACCACGCACTACCAGGGCACGGTCGACGTCAAGAAGGCGATGACCGAGTACGACCCCGAGCTGCGCAAGACCGCCGAGCAGCTCAGCAACGGCTCGGAGAACCTGGGGTTCGACGTCTGGGTGGACGGCCAGGACCTGCCGCGCAAGGTCGTCACCAAGGTGACGACGTCGGAGGCCAAGCAGTTCAACGTGACCGTCGTCTTCCGCGACTACGGCAAGCCGGTGACGGTGGCGGCTCCTCCGGCCGACCAGGTGGGCGACATCAAGGTCCCGTGAGAGTGATGTGCTGAGGGCGCGTGCCGGATCCCCGGTACGTGCCCTTGTCCGTGCGCCGAACGATTTGGCGCACGCTCTTTCATGTCGTACGCTGTTGTCTGCCGAAGACCGCCGGTCGCTGCCGTTGGCAGCCGAAGGGTCCTGAGTCGCTCAGGACGGCCCGCGTAGGTGAACCCGAGTACGCTTCAGAGCTTTCGCTGTGACGTCCCGTGTGCATCTGCGCCGGGGCGTTTTGTGCGTCTCAGGGACTGATCCGGCGGACAAGACCGCTCCCCGCACTCCGCGGGGATGGTCCCAGTTGGAAGGAGTCCCATGGCGAGGGCGGACAAGGCAGCGGCTGTCGCTGAGCTCAAGGAAGATTTCGAGAGCTCCAGCGCCGCCGTTCTGACCGAGTACCGCGGGCTCACTGTGGCTCAGCTCAGGGAGCTGCGCCGCAGCCTCGGTGACACGGCGAAGTTCGCCGTCGTGAAGAACACGCTGACCAAGATCGCCGCGAAGGACGCCGGTGTCGAGGGCCTGGACTCACTGCTCCAGGGACCGTCGGCGATCGCGTTCGTCAAGGGCGATGTGGTCGAGGCGGCAAAGGGCCTGCGCGAGTTCTCCAAGGCGAACCCCCTGCTCGTGATCAAGGGCGGCTACCTCGAGGGCAAGGCCCTCGACGCCGCCGAGGTCACCAAGCTGGCCGACCTCGAGCCGCGCGAGGTGCTCCTCGCCAAGCTCGCTGGTGCGATCAAGGCCAAGCAGGGCCAGGCCGCGGCGGTGTTCAACGCGCTGCCGACACAGCTGGCCCAGCTCTCCGAGGCCCTGCGCGTCAAGCGCGCCGAGGCCGGCGAGACCGTCACCGAGGAGGCCGCGGCCGAATAGGCCGGGCCCCATCCCGTGGTCGTTAGACGTAGTAAGAAGCCATACGGAGGAAAATCATGGCGAAGCTCAGCACCGAAGAGCTGCTCGACGCGTTCAAGGAGATGACCCTTCTCGAGCTCTCCGAGTTCGTGAAGCTGTTCGAGGAGACCTTCGACGTCAAGGCCGCCGCCCCGGTCGCGGTCGCCGCCCCCGGTGCCGCCGCCCCCGGCGCTCCGGCCGAGGCCGCCGAGGAGCAGGACGAGTTCGACGTCATCCTCGAGGCCGCCGGCGACAAGAAGATCCAGGTCATCAAGGAGGTCCGTGGTCTGACCTCCCTCGGCCTGAAGGAGGCCAAGGACCTGGTGGACGGCGCGCCGAAGCCGCTGCTGGAGAAGGTCAACAAGGAGACCGCGGAGAAGGCGAAGGCCGCCCTGGAGGGCGCCGGCGCCACGGTTACGGTCAAGTAACATCTTTGACCCCGGTCTCACGGCCGGTCGTCCCTCAGGGGGCGGCCGGCCGTTTGCTTTGCCGCGGTCGTCACTACAAAACATCACTGGGCTTTGTCACTTGACTGACAAGTGGGAGTTGGGGGCTTCTGCGAGGCTGTTCGGGGTTGTATCGGCGGCTGTCATAGCACCTTGAAGTGCTGCTCAACACCCCAGTAGGCTCTTCTGTGGCATAAGTAACGATTAACTTACAGCGTCGCTTTTGCCCCCATAACTTGGCCCCGCCCCCTTCCCTTTTGTGGATTCGGCACTAAGTTAGGGGGATCTGGCCGGAAGCTACTGGCCAGTAGTCATGAAGCGATCGCGCTGAGTGACGTGGAGCTTCTACTCGCTCATGGATCCGGAATCCCCCGGCTGGACGAGAGGTGACGAGTGGGCGTCGAGATTCGTGTCGAAGGACTGACCAAGCGCTTCGGCCGCCAGACCATTTGGGAAGATGTCTCGCTGACACTGCCGGCGGGTGAGATCTCGGTTCTGCTGGGACCGTCGGGAACGGGTAAGTCGGTGTTCCTGAAGACCCTGGTGGGTCTGCTCAAGCCCGACCGCGGCAACGTCTGGATCGGCGACCGCAACCTCCCGCAACTCCCCGAGGACCTGCTGTACGAGACCCGGAAACTGTTCGGCGTCCTCTTCCAGGACGGCGCGCTGTTCGGCTCGATGAGCCTCTTCGACAACATCGCCTTCCCTCTGCGCGAGCACACGAAGAAGAACGAGTCGGAGATCAAGCGCATCGTCCTGGAGAAGATGGAGATGGTCGGTCTCCTGGGCGCCGAGGGCAAGCTCCCCGGCGAGATCTCCGGCGGTATGCGCAAGCGCGCCGGCCTGGCCCGCGCCCTGGTCCTCGACCCCGAGATCATCCTCTTCGACGAGCCCGACTCCGGTCTGGACCCGGTCCGCACCGCGTACCTGAACCAGCTCATCGTCGACCTGAACGCCCAGATCGGCGCGACGTTCCTCATCGTCACCCACGACATCAACACCGCGCG
>JAFACJ010001169.1 GCA_023425615.1 Actinomycetes bacterium | reverse complement strand
GTACAGCACCGCGACGACGCCGGCCGCCGCGCCGCCCGCCAGACGGTCCTCCACCATGCCGTTCACCGCGACGCCCACCGCGAGGTCGATCCCGCCGACCACCGCCGCCAGCGACCCGTACAGCAGGGTCCGGCCCAGGAGCAGGTCGATGTCGTACAACCGGTACCGGGTCACCGCGATGAGCACAGCGGCCGACAGCACCACGTTCTCCAGGACGAAGACCGCCTCCATCAGCAGGCTGAAGGCGCCGTCCGGGTAGCCGAACGCCCACTGCGCCGCCAGGGTGCCCACCATGGACGCGACCGTGGCGGTCCCGGCGAACAGCATCCAGCGCAACTGCGCCCTGCGCTCGGCGTCGGCGCCGCGGAACCTGCCGATGAACACCGCGACGGCGCACAGCAGCGACACGCTCGCGAAGCCCTGGAAGATCGGCTTGCCCGCCGAGGCCCACAGCTCCTCCAGGAACCGCGGCTGCCACACGTCGAGGGTGAACGCCGCCAGTTCCGGGGTGAGCGGCTCGCCCTCGGAGAAGACCGACCACGGCACCAGGGCGATGTACACGACCGCGACCGCCATTCCGGCGAGTGCCGCCACCGCCGGGATCCGCCACCTCCCCGATGGCAGCCTGCCGGTGGGGAACAGCACCAGCAGGGCCGGGATGACGAGGTGGATGATCGGCCCGAACCGGGAGCCGGTGAAGATGAACAGGCCGGTGAGCGGCAGCCTCCCGTCGTGCGCCAGCAGCGAGTAAGGGGCGTAGACGGCGCCGAAGGCCGCCAGCAGCGAACTGGCGCCGCAGATCATCAGCAGCCACGCCAGCCAGTGCCGGGGCAGCCGGACGGTCAGCAGCGCGCCGGGCAGCAGCAGCGCCAGGCCCGAGCAGGCCGAGCTCCAGTAGACCCAGTCCAGCGGGTAGGGCACGGGCCCGTCCGGTGTCGCCGACGACAGCCAGACCGAGGCCGCGGTCGTCGCGACGCTCCAGACCGCCAGCAGCAGCGCCGTGGCGCGCAGGACGCGGTCGAGGACCGGGTTCGGGGAGGTGGCGGGGGTGTTCACCCTGACACCGTGCCATGCCGGAAAGCCTCCGGTCTCGTGAGCCGTGTCCTTTTCTTCCGGGACAGGATGTCCCCGATGTCCCCGCCCGCACCGGGGACAGGGAGGGGCCGCGGGACATCTGGCCGCCCGGGACGCCGCCCCCCGACCGTGGACACCGGACGGCAGGGCGCCGTCCGGAAGGGAGACAGAACCCATGTCCATCCGTGTGGAGCGCAGCGAGGTGCACCCCTCGGGGCCGGTTCCCGGGCGCGGCCCCGCCGCCTGGCACGTCAGGCTCGCCGGGCTCCTGCTGGTCGCCGGACCGCTGGTGTGGGCCTCGTCCTTCATCGCCAAGCCCGCCGACCTCGGCGAGGACGAGATCTACGACTTCGACATGATCACGTCGGTGTTCTTCCTCATCGCGCTGTTCGGGCTGGCCTCGGTCGTGCTCGCCTCCCGCGCCACCGGCGACGGCAAGGGCAGGGCCTTCCCCATCGTGCCGATGGTGCTGTTCCCGTTCGGCGTCGCCACCAGCCTCGGCTCGGTCCCCTATGACACCTACGACCAGACGCCGCTGTGGGTGAACGCCACCGACCCGGCCTGGCCGCTCTCGCAGATCGCGATGCTGGCCTCGGCCATCGCGATCATCAAGGTGGGCCGCTGGCAGGGCGCGCTGCGCTGGCTGCCGCTGGCCGGCGCGCTGTGGCTGGTGGTCGGCATGGCCTCCCAGATCGCCCTGGGCGAGGAGGCGATGGCCTATGTCTTCACCGGCTGGATGATCGTCACCTACGCGGCGCTGGGCGTGCTGTTCCTGCTGCGCCCGCAGGCGGTCCGCACGGCCGCCTGACCCCGCCCGTCACAGCCGTGACGCCTCCTTCCAGCGGGCGTACAGGCCGGCGTCGCCGAAGACCTCCAGGCCCTCGACGCCGCGGCGGCCGAAGACGAGCAGCAGCAGGTCGGCGATCGTGGCGCGGACGGCGACGTCGCCCTTGCCGTGCCCCCGCTCCCAGCGGTAGCCGTCCCCGCCCAGGAAGATCATCCACTCTCCGTCGGCGTCGGTGGCGTGCAGATGGACCGTGTACCGCCCGGCCTCGCCCAGCGCGGCGAGGGCCGGGCCCGCGTTGCGGCTGTAGGGGAGGTTCGCCAGGAACTCATCGATCGCGTCGATGGAGTGGATGGGGTCGATGACGGGGACGAGGCCCGCGGTCCGCTCGGCGTCGATCCGGTGCACCATCGTCTCGTGGAACTGGCGGCGCGACCAGAACCGCATGCTCTGGTCGGCGCCCCACGCCCAGACCGGCGCGGCGCCGTCCACCGCGCGCAGCGCCGCCAGGAGCGCCAGACCGCCCTGGGTGAGCCAGCCGGGGTACTCGTCCCAGTGCGCCGGATACTCCACGGGCACGTCGCGGAACGGGACGCGCTCCTTGGCCGCGGTCTCCACCGCCCGTGTCGCCCAGCGGTGGACCAGCCCGACGTGCTGGGCGAGGTCCAGCGCCCGCCAGTCCTCGCAGCCGGGCACCGGCGCCTGTGAGTCCGTCTCCCCCAGCGCGGCGGTCAGCCGGATGATCTCGGGCTCCAGCAGATCGCAGTAGACGCGGTGATCCATCATGTCCGCACCCTAACCCCTCGGCGCTCCCGCGGACCTCCCGCCCAGGCCGGTTCCGGCTTCTCCCCGCACGGGAGCGGCGATATGCCTAAGGTGGCATCACCACCGGCCTGACGCCACCGCGGCGTCGCAGGCTCTCAGCGCGGACCCCGCCGTTCCGACGCCGTCCGCCATGCGGCAGGATGTCCCCCTGCGGCGCGTGCCGCCCGGGGGCAGGAGGGATCTGACCAGTGAATCGCAGACTGCTGCGCGTCGGCGTGCGGCTGCATCCGGACAAAGGGATGTTCCGGTTGCATGATCTGGGTGCCGACCCGACGGGGCTCCAGTCCCCGCCGCCGCCGGGCACCGCGCTGGTCAGTGTCGGCTACGACCAGATGTGGATCGGCAGCCTCCAGGACGATGTGGAGATCACCCTGCTGCTGGAGGAGTGGGACGCCGAGCCGCCCTCCTCGCCCGGGCCCTGGGAGGAGGAGGCGTTCAGCGAGCTGTACCTGCGCGGCGCCATCGCCGTGGCGACCTCCACCGGTGAGCCGGTGCTGCACGGCGTCCGCCTCGCCGGCGGCGTCGGCCGCTACCACATGGCAGTCCGCGCCCGCCACCGCGCCGAGATCGCCCGACTGTACGACGGGCTCCTCGACCGCTTCCGCGACGGCTTCAACGCCGAGTTCCAGGCGGCGCTCCGCGAACTGCAGGGTGTCGAGCACTACCTCGTCCAGATCTGGCCCATCCAGCCGCCCTCTCCCCCGCGCGTCATCCCCGATCTGCCGATCTGAACCGGCGAAGGGACCCGCCGCGGCCCGCGGGCCCCACGTCATGCCGTCCTCACACGCTCCCGGCGCGCAGCTCCGCCAGCGACGACGCGGTCAGATGGCGCGGCTCGAAGCCCGGACGCAGCAGCACGACGGTGCACGGCGCGGCGTGCGTCAGCGCGGAGGTGAAGCTGCCGTCGGTGAACTGCGCGACGGGGCCGCGCGGTGAACGTCCCACGGTGATCGCGCGCGCCTGGACGTCGGCGGCGTGCCGGGCCAGGACCTGCCCGGCGGCGGCGTGGTCGCCGACGCTGGCGAGCACCTGCCCGGTGGCGGTGACGCCCCGCTCGGCCAGGCGGTCGAGGTGGGAG
>JAFACJ010001168.1 GCA_023425615.1 Actinomycetes bacterium | reverse complement strand
GCGGCCGGGGGTGGCCCGCCGCCGGCGGGGGGGTCCGCGGGCGATGGCGGACGCCTCGGTGAGGGCCGACAGTTCGGCCTCGGTGAGCTCCAGCCCGGAGAAGGCGAGCAGGGACGGGACCTGCTCGGGAGTGCGGGCGCTGGCCAGGGGGGCGGCGACCGTCGGCTGGGCGGCGAGCCAGGCCAGGGCCACGGTCGCGTCCTCGACGCCGTGGGCGGCGGCCACCTGGTCGAGCACCTCCAGCACCTTCACGCCGCGGGCCGTCTCCAGGTACTTGGCGGCGCCGGCGGCGCGGGGGCTGCCGACCTCGGGGCCGCCCGGCCGGTACTTGCCGGTGAGGAAGCCCGCGGCCAGCGCGTAGTAGGGCAGGGCGGACAGGCCGTGCTCGGCCGCCAGCGCCGCGCGCTCTCCCTCGTAGGTCTCACGGGAGACGAGGTTGTAGTGCGGCTGGATCGCCACGTACTTGGACAGGCCCTCGCGGTCGGAGAACTCCAGCGAGGCGCGCAGCCGCTCGGGCGAGATGTTCGAGACCGCGATGTGGCGGACCTTCCCCGCGCGCACCAGCGCGTCCAGGGTGGTGATGATGTCCTCCACCGAGACGCTCTCGTCGTCGTAGTGCGTGTAGTACAGGTCGATGCTGTCGGTGCCCAGGCGGCGCAGCGAGTCCTCGGCCGCCTCCCTGATCGTCTCGGGCTTCAGGCCCTGGTGCCGCGGATGCCGTCCCACCTTGGTGGCCACCACGATCTCGTCGCGGTTGCCGCGGGCCGCCATCCAGCGTCCGATGATCTCCTCGGACTCACCGCCCGCGTGTCCCGGAATCCACGCCGAGTAGGAGTCGGCGGTGTCGATGAAGTTGCCGCCCGCCGCGGCGTAGGCGTCGAGGATCGCGAAGGACATCTCCTCGTCCGCGGTCCAGCCGAAGACGTTGCCGCCGAGGTTCAGCGGGGAGACGAGCAGGTCCGAGTTGCCGATGCGCTTCAAGGTCATAACCGCCGGAACCGCGCCGGGGTCCCCTGACATTCCCGGTATCCCCGATCTTTCTGTCGGCCTTACCGGTTCGTGATCATTCCTCGGGCTCGGCCGCCGCGCCCCCGGGCCCGCCTTCGGGCCCGCCCTCGGGCTCGGCGAGCCTGATGCGGATGCCGACCGTGCCCTCGTCGCCGCGCCGCAGCCTGCTGCCGAACAGGGTGAGCGTGCCCAGCAGCCCGTACTTGCTGCGGATCAGCGTCCGGTAGGCGGCGGTGTCCTCCGGGCCGCACAGCTCGGCGGTTCCCGGCAGCGCCTCGCCCGTCGGATTGCCCCGCACGTCGCAGGGCGCGACCAGCACCTCGCCGCGGTTGCGGATCCGCTTGACCTTGCCGGAGTCCGCGGCCGTCCAGACGCCCAGCGCGTCGCCGTCCCTGATCACCCACACCGGGGTGGCGACCTCCCTGCCGTCCTTGCGGAAGGTGGTCACCAGCACGTACTTCCCGGCCGCGAGCCGCTCCAGCGGCGTTTGCTCCATCTTCGCATCATAGATCCGGCCGGACCGCCGCCACGGCTCAGGCGGCGGTCCTGATGTGCACATGGGTGTCGTGGAGCAGCCCGTCGCCGCCCAGGAACGACGCGCGCGGCGCGCTCTCCAGCAGGTAGCCGTTCTTCTCCGCGACCCGGCAGGAGGCGTCGTTGCCCACCGAGTGCGCCAGGGTCAGCCGCTCCAGGCCGAGGACGGCGAACGCCCAGCCGGTGGCGCAGCGGACGGCGGTGGTGGCGGCGCCGCGGCCCCTGGCCCAGGGGGAGACCCGGTAGCCGATGACCGCCCCTGCGCCCGCGTCCTCGAAGTCGAAGACCATGACATGCCCGGCGTACCGCTCGGTCGACGACTCCAGGATCGAGAAGACCGCCCGCCCGTCCCACGCGGCCCAGTCGCGCAGCTGCTCGCGTGCCTGCTCCTCGGTGGCCAGCCCGTTCAGCTTCGGGGTGTAGAGCCGCACCTGCGGGTCGGCGGCCAGCTCCAGGAGCGCGGCGGCCTCGGCCTCCCGGGGCGGGCGCAGGTGCCACAGGCCCGCGGTGATCTCGGTGTGCTCGATCCGGTCCATGACAGGCGATTGTGCCACCGCCGCCGCGCCGCTCCGGCCCCGGCGCCCGCCGCCTTTTATATCGGGCATCATTCGCAAAATCCATCGAATTACGAATCCGGCAGTTTGCCAGATTATGCAACCGATTTTTCCGGCACCGCGCGAAAACGCGGCACAGAATCCGTATTTCTTTTGTGAGGCGCGCCTCTCATCCCGCCGCCGACTTCTATTTTGAGAGGTCGCAGAAGGAGGAAGTCGCATGTTGACCACGCGAGGCTGGCAGATCCCGGGCTACACCGAGCTCGGTGAACTGGGCTCGGGCGCCTTCGGCCGGGTGATCCTCGCCGAACGCAACGAAGACGGCGCCCAGGTCGCGGTGAAATACCTTTCCGAACCCCTGGTGACCGATGAACGGTTCCGTTCGGAATTCCGCACCGAGGCCAGGCTGCTGTCCGGACTCGACTCCCGGCATGTGGTGCGCCTCCGCGAGTACGTCGAGACCCTCGACGGGGCGGCGATCGTCATGGACCTCGTCGAGGGCGCCTCCCTGCGGCAGGTGCTCGACCACGGCGGGCCCGCCGTCCCCGAGGCGGCGCTGGCCGTCCTCAAGGGCTCGCTGCTGGGCCTGGCCGACGCGCACGCCGCCGGCGTCGTCCACCGCGACTACAAGCCCGAGAACGTCCTCGTCTCCCGCAAGGGAGTCTCCACCCTCGTCGACTTCGGCATCGCGGTCCGCTCGGGCAGCCGGGCGCGCGCCGCGGGCACCCCCTCCTACATGCCGCCCGAGCAGTGGGAGAACGGCGCAGCCACCCCCGCCGGCGACATCTACTCGGCCACCGCCGTGTTCTTCGAGTGCGTGACGGGCCGCCGCCCCTACCG
>JAFACJ010001161.1 GCA_023425615.1 Actinomycetes bacterium | reverse complement strand
CACCGGCTGGCGACCAGGGAGCGGCATCTGGCCCGGGTCGAGAGATCGCTGCAGCAACTGCAGGAACGCGGGATCGCCTCCCCCACCCTCAACATCCCGCTCACCGCCGCCGCGCTGGTCACGATGCTCAGCAGCCTGGCCATGTGGCTCCACATCGAGGAGAAGGAGATCGACCTCCACTCGGTCGCCGAAACGGTCACCGACATCTGGACGAAGTCCATCGTCCGCTGAGCCGTACCGCATTCCGTTCACCCCTCTCTCACGGATCTCCCTGTGCTTCTCTCCCGGGAACGCCATCATGTGAACCATGAGCGATATGTCGCGGTGGGACGGTGAACTCTCCCAAGCCCGAGCCGAGCAGAGAGCGCAAGAGGCGGCGTTCCACCGGTCCGCGTGGATGCCCGAGGAACAGCGCCTGGCGGCCAGCCGGCAGACCTATCCCCGCCTCCAGGAGGCCGCGGCATGGGCCATCGCCCGCTACCGCGAAGCGGGCGTTCCCGGACAGGGCCGGCGCGGTGCCCGGCGCTGGCCCGTCGGCCACGCCGAAGTACCCACCGGCCCCGACCCCTACGGCCGCCCCGGCTCCCGTACCGCCGTCCTGTGGACCGACGGCGAAGGCGGCCTGTTCCCCTCCGACGAGCAGGGCGAGCCGAGCAGAACACGCCTGTCACCCGACGACGTCGGCGACTTCCTCCTGAAGGACGGGAACTCCCTGAACGTCGCCCAGGTCGTCCACCACGCGATCGGCTCCTATGAGGAATGGAAGGCGGAGAACGGGAACCGGCGCTTCAAGGTCAAGGTCACCGTCCACCCGGTCCGCCTCGTCGTGTTCCTCGTCATCCTCGCCTTCCTCGCCTACTACTGGCGCTGAGCGCATCTCGGGCCTCAGCCGTCAACCCCTCGGACGGCGTTCACTATCGTCGAGTGAACGCATCCGCGCCGAGGAGCCCAGATGAAGAGCACGATGATGGACGTCCCGCTGGACGTCGCCACGATCCTGCGGCACGGGCAGCGGTGGCACTCCCACCGCAAGGTCGTCACGATGACCGGGCCCGGGCGGTGGCGGGAGTCCACGTTCGCCCAGGTCGCCTCGCAGGCCGCGCAACTCGCGCACGGCCTGGAGGCGTTGGGGATCACCGGCGATCAGCGGGTGGGCACGTTCATGTGGAACAACCAGGAGCATCTCGCGGCTTACCTGGCCGTCCCCGCGATGGGCGCGGTGCTCCAGACCGCCAACATCCGGCTGTTCCCCGACCAGCTGATCTACACCATCACCAAGGCCGAGGACCGGATCCTCATCGTGGACGAGTCACTGGTCGCCACCCTCGCACCGCTGTGGGACCGGTTGCCGACCGTGCACACCGTCATCGTCAACGGCGCGATCGACCCCGCCCACTTCGAGGGGTGCGGGAAGAAGGTCATCACCTACGAGGAGGTCCTCGCCGGACAGCCGACCGAACGGGTGTGGGCCGAGGTGGATGAGCGTGATGCGGCCACGATGTGCTTCACCACCGGGACGACCGGCAACCCCAAGGGTGTGGCCTACTCGCATCGGTCGATCGCGATCCACTCCCTGTCCCAGGGCACCTGCAACGCGGTGAACATCGGGTTCGACGACCGCAACCTGATCGTGGTGCCGATGTTCCACGCCAACGCCTGGGGCTACCCCTACACCTGCTGGTGGTTCGGCGCCGACATCATCCTGCTCGACCGGTTCCTGAACGCGGCGAACATCGTGCGGGCCGTCCAGGAGCAGAAGGTCACCTTCGCCAACGGGGTGCCCACCGTCTGGAACGACGTCCTCAATCTCCTGCGCGCCGAACCCGGACACGATCTGAGCACCCTGCGCATGGTCATCATCGGCGGCGCCGCCGTCTCCCGGCCCCTCATCGAGGGCTTCGAGGAGATCGCCGGCATCCCCGTCGTCCAGGGCTGGGGCATGACCGAGACCTCCCCGCTGGTCACCGTCGCCAAGGCGCCCGAGGACACCGATCCGCAGACCGCCGCCTCGATCCGGCTCTCCCAGGGGCGGGTCCTGGCGGGCGTGGAGATCCGGACCGTCGACCCCGACACCCTCCACGTGCTGCCCGCCGACGGGGCGAGCATCGGCGAGTTCGAACTGCGCGGCCCCTGGATCACCGGCCGCTACCTCGGCGAGGAGGACGCCGAGAAGTTCCACGACGGGTGGCTGCGCACCGGCGACATCGGCACCCTCGACGCCCGCGGCCACGTCCGTATCACCGACCGGACCAAGGACGTCATCAAATCCGGCGGCGAATGGATCTCCTCGGTCGAACTGGAGAACATCATCACCGCCCACCCCGACGTCGCGATGGCCACCGTCATCGGCGTCCCCGACCCCAAATGGGACGAACGCCCCTGCGCCATCGTCGTCGCCCGCGACGGCTCGGACATCACGGCCGAGACCCTGCGCACCTGGCTCACCGGCAAAGTCGCCCGCTGGTGGGTCCCCGAATACTGGTCCTTCGTCCCCGAGATCCCCCTCACCAGCGTCGGCAAGCTCGACAAGAAGGTGCTCCGCCAACGCCACGCCGACGGCGGCCTCCCGATCATCCACCTCGACGCCCCTCTCCCCCGGAAACAGAACGAGGAGCCGGACACGGCAGAACCGTCCGGAGGCTGAGGGATCTTTTCGCCATACCGCCTCGGGGTGGAGACCCACCCGGCGCCTTTACAATGTAGATTTCTTCCTCCCGGCACGCCTGATCGAGGGCTGGGTTCAGGTGCCGGTAGGTGTATTCCAGGCCTTGTGCAGGGCCGGCCGCACGTCTTCCCCGAGGAGCAAGTGTGTTGCTTCGCCGGGCAGGGCGGGCAGCTCGGCCCAGTGCGTCACGCTGTCGGCGCTGTCGGGGTCGTAGGGGAAACGGACGACACCGTCGGAGTCGACGAAGCAGTCGCGATACGTCACTCCGTCCTCGGCCTGATGCCGATCGGTGAAGTACATCGTCCTCACCAGCCAGAATTCCTCACCCAGCGCCGCACCGGAGTCGCTGCTCTCACCCGGGTACCGTCCCGTGATCGCCACTGCGACCGGGAAACCGACCCGCGGCAGCCTCTCGCGTACGTCGACCCAGGTCACCGTGGTCTTCAGATCCGTCATCTCCGCCCTCACTCAGTCGTCTCTTCCCCACGCAGGCACATCCGACAAGACCATCCGGCGGCCTTTCGGTCTCCTCTTGCGGCCGTCGCCTACTCCTCCTCTCGCGGTTCGACGCGGTCGAGGAAGCGCTCGATGAGGGTAGACGGTCCGGTGTGACCGGTGAAGGTGCCGAACGACTCTTTCAGGTGGATCATGCGCGGAATGCAGGACATGGGGATCGGAGAACCGGGTCAACCGCACGCCTCCTTGCGAGAACTTGACTCTCCTTATATGGATAGGATGTTCTTATACAGAACACCAACACTTGAGGAGGAGTGATGGCCGTCGTTCACACCCCGCTGCAACCGTTCGGCGTCGAGGCCACCGGCACGTCGGGAGGCGGCTGGTCGACCCCGAGGCCGCCGAAAAATTCGGGCCTCGCCGGGAGAGGTGGTCACGGCCAAGACGAACGCCGTGCCGGCGGCCGGGAGACCTGGTGATCTGGGACGGCACCGGGATGCCGCACCGCGCCGCCCCGTTCGAGCCGACCTCCCGGCGCCTGATGCACCGCACCACCCTGGCCGGTGAGGAGACGGTCGCCTGATGTCCGCCGACCTGGAGGAGCTTCGGCGAGAGGTGCGGGCCTTGAAGGACCGCGCCGAGATCCTCGACTGCATCACCCGCCACGCACGCGGCTGCGACCGCCACGACGCCGACCTGATCACCGGCGCCTATCACCCCGACGCCACCGACGAGCACGGCTCGGCCCTCAACTCCGGCACCGGCTATGCGGACTGGGCGAACTCCGCGCACGCGGCCACCTCCCAGACCCACACCCACAACATCACCACCCACACCTGCGACATCGACGGCGACGTCGCCCACTGCGACAGCTACGCCATCGTCGTCCTGCTGAGCGGCGACGGGCGGACCGCTCAGTTCATCAGCGGCCGCTACCTCGACCGCCTGGAGCGGCGCGACGGCCGGTGGCGCATCGCCCTGCGCCGCTCCACCGTCGAGGTCATGTTCACCGCCAACGCCTCCGTCCTGCGGTCCCCCTTCTTTCTCGAACAGGGCTACCTCAAGGGCACGCGCGGCAAGGACGACCTCTCCTATCTGCGTCCCCTCCTTCAGGAGGCCCCGGCCCCCGCACGCTGGTCCCCCGCCCCGGAGACGAGCACACCGTGACC
>JAFACJ010000290.1 GCA_023425615.1 Actinomycetes bacterium | reverse complement strand
CTGCGCGGCCTGGGCGGCGAGGAGCCGTTCGAGCGCCGGTTCCGCGCCGGATCCCAGGAGCTCAGGCAGGCGGGGGAGCGCGCCGGGACCGCCGACGCCGCGCTCCAGGGCGCGGCCGTGCTGCTGCCCGGCCTCCTCGTCGTCGGCGTCACCTGGCTGGGCGCCAGGTACGCCGCGGACGGGGTGATCAGCGCCGGGCAGCTCGTCGCCTTCTACGGCTACACCGCCTTCCTCGTCGGCCCCCTGTGGACGCTCACCGAGACCGCCGAGACCTACACCAAGGCCCACGTCGCCGCCGGCCGCGTCATCCGCGTCCTCGGCCTGAAACCCGAGCACCCCGGCGACGGCACCCGCGAACCCGACGGCGCGGAACTCCTCGACGCCACGTCCGGGGTGCGGATCAGGCCGGGGACGCTCACCGCCGTCGTCGCCGGGGACCGCGGCGGCGAACTGGCCGACAGGCTGGGCGGCTACACCGACGCCGACGTCCGCTACGGCGGTGTCCCGCTGGCGGAACTGGCGGGGCTGCGGCGGCGGATCCTCGTCGCGCGCAACGAGGACCGGCTGTTCACCGGCGCCCTCGGCACCGAGATCTCGCCCGAGGCGCGGGAGCCCGAACTGCGGGCGGCGGTCCGTGCCGCGTGCGCCGAGGACATCGTGGAGGCCGTCGGCCTCGACGGGTTCGTGGCCGAGGGGGGCAGGGAGTTCTCCGGCGGCCAGCAGCAGCGGGTCAAGCTCGCGCGGGCGCTGGCCGCCGACCCCGAGGTGCTGATCCTCGTCGAGCCGACCAGCGCCGTCGACGCCCACACCGAGGCCGGGATCGCCGCGCGGCTCGGTGAGCGGCGGGCGGGGCGCACCACCGTCGTGTTCACCTCCAGCCCCCTGCTGCTGGACCGCGCCGACCACGTCATATGGACGGCGGAAGGCGAGGGCGCGGCCGAGGGGCGGCACCGCGACCTGCTCGCGGCGGTGCCCGCCTACCGCGCCGCCGTCACCCGGCGGTCCGGGCCCGAGGAGCGGGCGGGAGCCGTACCGGCCGCCGGACCCGAGGAGTAGAGCATGCGACTGCCCGTTGCCTCCGCCGCCGAGGTGAAGTCCTACGCCAGGCGGCTGATGCTGCGCCATCCCCGGGCGCTGGCGGGGACCGTCGCCCTGCACGGTCTCGCCGCCGCCTGCGGCCTCGTCACACCCTGGCTGCTGGGGCGGCTGGTGGAGCACCCGGGGCGGCGGATCGACCAGACCGCCGCGGCCATCGCCGTGTTCGTGCTGCTGGAGGCCGCGCTCACCCGGCAGGCGTTCGCCTCCTCCGCGCGGCTGGGCGAGCAGGTGCTGGCCGAACTGCGCGAGGAGTTCGTCGCCAGGGTGCTGCGGCTGCCGCTGGCGACCGTGGAGCGCGCCGGGACCGGCGACCTGCTCTCCCGCACCACCCGCGACGTCGACACCCTCAGCCGCTCGGTGCGCCACTCCATGCCCGACGTCATGATCGCCCTGGTCATCGGCTGCCTCACCCTGGGCGCGATCGCGCTGACCGGCCCCTTGCTGCTGCTGCCCGTCCTGCTGGTCGTGCCGATGCTGTGGCTCAGCACCCGCTGGTACCTCAAGCACGCCCGCGACGCCTACCTGTGGGAGAACGCCACCTGGGCGGAGATCACCGACGGGCTCACCGAGACGGTCGAGGGCGCCCGCACCGTGGCCGCGCTCGGCCGCCAGGACGCGCGCCGCGCGCACGCCGACGCGCAGATCGCGCACAGCTACGCGGCCGAACGCCTCTCCCTGCGGCTGCGCACCGTGTGGTACCCCACCCTGGAACTGGGGTACGTGCTGCCCGCCGGACTGACCCTCCTGTTCGGCGGATGGCTCTACCTCCACGGGCACGCCTCCCTCGCCCAGGTGACCGCCGCGACCCTGTACGTGCAGCAGCTCGCGCACCCGATGGAGATGCTGCTCTCCCAGCTCGACGAGCTCCAGGTCGGCGGCGCCTCGCTGGCGCGGCTGCTGGGCGTCTCCGGCCCCACCGGCGAACGCGAAGGCGGACGGCTCCCCGACGGCGTGGAGCTGTCGGCGCAGGACGTCCGCTACTCCTACGGAACCCGCGACGTCCTGCACGGGGTCAGCCTCGACCTCAAGCCCGGGGAGCGGCTGGCCGTCGTCGGGCCGTCAGGCGCCGGCAAGTCGACGCTCGGGCGGCTGCTGGCCGGGATCGACGCGCCGCGCGCCGGATCGGTGACCCTGGACTCGGTGCCGCTGAGCGAGGTACCGCTGGAGGAGCTGCGCCACCGGATCGCGCTCGTCACCCAGGAGCACCACGTCTTCCGCGGCACCCTGCGCGAGAACCTCACCCTGGTACGGCAGGCCGACGACGCCGAACTGCGCTCCGCGCTGGCCGCCGTCGACTGGTCGGGGCCCGGCCTCGCCGCCGTCGTCGGCTCCGGAGGCGCCGTCCTGTCCCCCGCGCAGGCGCAGCAGCTCGCGCTGGCCCGGCTGGTGCTGGCCGACCCGCACACCCTGGTGCTGGACGAGGCGACCTCGCTGCTGGACCCGCGCGCCGCCCGCGAGCTCGAACGCTCCCTCGGCGCGGTGCTGGAGGGCAGGACGGTCGTGGCGATCGCCCACCGGCTGCACACCGCGCACGACGCCGACCGCGTCGCCGTCGTCGAGAACGGGCGGATCACCGAACTGGGCACCCACGAGGAACTGCTGGCCCTGTCCGGCTCCTACGCCGCGCTGTGGCGCGTCTGGAACGGCGGCTGACCGGCCCCGGCCACAGCGGCTGATCGGCCCTCAGGGGCCCGCGAGCACCCCCTCTCAGGCCAGGTACTGGACGCCCGAGGGGAGGGTGTCCTCGCGATCGGCCTCGGCCAGGAAGTCGCCCAGGGTCTCCCGGAAGGCACGGGCGGCGTGCGTGGGGGAGACGTCCTTGCGGTGCGCGATCGCGATCGTGCGTTGCAGGCCCGGCGGGGGCGGCAGCTCGCGGCGGGTCGTGGACGCGCCACCCGCCAGGCCCTCCCCCAGGGTCAGCGGCACTCCGCGCAGCCTCGGCCGCCCCGCCAGCACCATGCTCGGCACCACCGCGATGCCAAGACCCGCCTCCACGAACCGCAGCACCGCGTCCATCTCACCGCCCTCCACCGCGAAGCGCGGCTCGAACCCGGCCTGGCGGCAGGCGGCGATGGTGGAGTCGCGCAGGTCGTAACCGGAGCGGAACATCACCAGGTCGCGGTCGCGCAGATCGGAGATGGTCATCGGGGAGCGCCGCGAACGCTGCTCGGACGGCATCGCCACGACCAAGTGCTCGCGCAGGATCGGGGTGGTCACCAGCGGCGTGTCCTCCGACAGCGGCAGGATCACCAGCGCCAGGTCGAGGGAGCCGCGGGTCAGCTCGCGGACCAGGTCCCGCGAGCCGCCCTCCTCGACGATCAGGCTGATGCCGGGGAAGGAGTCGTGGAAGCGGCGCAGCACGTCGGCCAGCAGCCCGGCGCACAGCGACGGCGTCGCGCCCAGCCTGACCCGGCCGCGCACCAGCCCGGCCAGCTCCCGCACCTCCAGGCGGGCGGTGTCGACGTCGGCGAGGATCCGCTTGGCCAGCGGCAGCAGGATCTCCCCGGCGGGCGTCAGGGTGATGTTGCCGCGCGCCCTGCTGAACAGCGGGGCGCCCAGCTCCGCCTCCAGCGTCCGGATCTGCTTGGACAGCGAGGGCTGCGCGACGCCCAGCGACTCGGCCGCCTGCGTGAAATGGCGGATCTCCGCCACCGCGACGAAATAGGCCAGTTGCTGGAGCTGCACATCCGTCATTGTGTCCCACGGGTCACGCCGAGGCACCGCCGCGGTCGCCCACGGGGAGAGGCGCGCGTCCTGCGGTGCGCCGGACGATCCACAGGCGCCTGCCCGTGTGTCGGCGGTGCGGCCTAGGCTTGATCCATGGAGATGAGCTTTCCCCGGCAGAGCGCCAGGACCCGCCGTTTCACGCTGGGCGCGCCCCGCGGCATCACGATCGCACCCGACGGTTCGGCCGTGGTCTTCCTGCGCAGCAGGGGCGGAACCGATCCGGTCACCTGCCTGTGGCGGCTCGACCCCGCCACCGGCGAGGAGACCCTGCTGGCCGACCCGGCGCGGCTCGACGTCGACGAGAGCGACCTGCCCGCCGAGGAGCGGGCGCGCCGGGAGCGGGCCAGGGAGGCGGCGGGCGGCATCGTCGGCTACGCCACCGACCAGGCCGTGCGCCAGGCTGTCTTCGCGCTGGCCGGGCAGCTCTTCCTCGTCGATCTGCGGGACGGCTCCGTACGGCAGCTCCCCGCCGTCACACCGGTCTTCGACCCGCGCCTGGACCCGCGCGGCGTCCGCGTCGCCTATGTCGCCGAACGGTCCCTGCACGTGATCGAACTGGCCTCCGGCACGGACACCGTGGTGGCGCGCCCGGAGAGCCCGCAGATCTCCTACGGCCTCGCCGAGTTCATCGCCGCCGAGGAGATGGGCAGGATGCGCGGCTACTGGTGGTCGCCCGACGGGCAGAGCCTGCTGGTGGCACGGGTCGATGAGACACCGGTGCAGCGCTGGCACATCGCCGACCCCGCCAACCCGGGGCGGCCCGCCCAGGAGATCGCCTACCCGGCGGCCGGCACCGCCAACGCGATCGTCTCCCTGTTCCTGGTGACCGCCGAGGGCGACGGCAAGACCGCGGTCGACTGGGACCGCGGCATGTACCCCTACCTGGCCGCCGCCTCCTGGAGCGAGCGCGACCCGCTGATCGTGGTGCAGACCCGCGACCAGCGCACCCTGCGGATCCTGCGGGCCGACGCCCACCTCGGGGAGACCACCGTCGAGCAGGCCGACCACGACTCCATCTGGCTGGAGATCGTCCCCGGCGTCCCGGCCCGCACCGCCTCCGGCGCCCTCGTGTGGACCCTCGACGACGACCACGCGCGGCGGCTGACCGTCGGCGGCGCCCCGGTCACCCCCGAGGACCTCCAGGTCCGCTCGGTCCTGAACGTGCAGGGCGAGTCGGTGCTGTTCACCGGCTCGCAGGAGCCCACCGAGATCCATGTCTGGGAGTACTCGCCGGACGGGCTCGTGCGGCTGACCGAGGAGCCCGGCGTGTACACGGCGGTACGGTCGGGCGGCACCGTCGTGCTGGCCGGGTCGACGCTCGGGTCCGCCCGCTCGCGCACCTGGGTCCACGGCACCGGGGCGGAGATCGCCAACCTCGCCGAGCAGCCGGTGATCACCCCGCGGGCCGTGCTCTTCTCGGCCGGGCCGCGTGAGATCCGCACCGCCGTCC
>JAFACJ010001149.1 GCA_023425615.1 Actinomycetes bacterium | reverse complement strand
TCCTGGAGGAGCGCGAGAGCCGGGGCTGGCCGGTGGGCGGCGCCGTAGCGGCGCTCGGCGGGCTCGCCTACGCCACCATGCCGCGCTTTTTGGAACCACGCTTGCGACGGGGCCGAAGCCTCCGGTGATGAAGCCTTCCGTATTAACCGAAAAGAAACCTGGAAACGACTGATGTGCAGCTAGCATACAAGCTGTGTTCCTCTGGTGTTCCAGTGATGTCCAGTGAGGAGGTGACGTGATGGCGACAGTGCAGGAGGCACGGGTGGAAATAAGGGAACGGACGGGGAAGAACCTGTTCTCCGGCACCCGGGGCTGGGCACTCCTCGTCCTCCCGGCCCTGGTTCTGCTCTTCGCGAGTTTCGGCTTGCCACTGGCCAGAATCATCTATATGAGTTTTTCCGAGCCCGAGCCGACATGGGCCAACTTCCGTGAGTTCTTCACGGAGGAGGTATATCTGCGGGTGCTGTGGAACACCGTCAGGCTTTCCCTCACGGCCACCGTGCTGACGGCCCTCATCGCCTATCCTTACGCCTTTTTGATGGCCCGCTCGAAAGGCGGGATGCGGACCTTCCTGATGGCCTGCGTGCTGCTGCCGATGTGGACCAACACCCTGGTCCGCAGCTTCGCCTGGATGCTGATGCTCAACGACACCGGCATCATCAACGGGCTCCTGCAGTCGATGTCCCTCACCGAGGAGCCCTTCCCGCTGATCCGGACGCCGCTCGGCGTCGCCATCGGCATGACCCATGTGCTGCTGCCCTACATGGTGCTGCCGATGTACGCCTCCATCAGCGCCCTTGACCCCTCGCTGCCCCGCGCCGCGGCGGGCATGGGCGCAGGGCCCCTCAGCGTGCTGGTGCACGTCGTCCTCCCCCTGACCCGGTCGGGCATCCTGGGCGGCTGCCTCCTGGTGTTCGTGATGAGCCTCGGCTTCTACATCACCCCCGCCCTGCTGGGCAGCCCCGACGCGATGGTGCTGAGCCAAATGATCAACGAACACGTCAACGGGACGCTGAACTGGGGGATGGCAGCCGCCTGCGCCGTCGTCCTGCTCGGTCTCACCCTCCTGCTGCTGGCGGTCGCCGGCCGCTTCGTCAGGGTCGGCGGCCTCCTGTCCGGCCAGGCCGCGGTGTCGGCGCCCCGCCGGGGAGCCGGGTCATGAGGCGGCGCCTGGGCCGGATCGTCCACGTCGCCTACGGTCTCCTCGTCGCGCTCTTCCTCATGCTGCCGACGCTGGTCGTGCTGCCGATGTCGTTCAACGACTCCAAGTCGCTGCGCTTCCCGATCAAGGAGTACTCGACCCGCTGGTACCAGGAGTTCTTCACCTCCGAGCGGTGGCTCGAGGCCCTGCGCAACAGCCTGGTCGTCGGGATCAGCTCCACCGTCCTGGCCGTGCTCCTCGGCACCCTGGCGGCACTGGCGCTCACCCGCGGGCTGCGCCGCACCGGCACCCTGGTCAGCGGACTCCTGCTCGCCCCGATGATCGTGCCCACGATCGTCGTCGGGCTCGCCATGTACTTCTTCGCCCTCAAACTCGGCCTCGCCGGCACCTACGCCGGGCTGATCGCCGCGCACACCGTGCTGGCGCTGCCGTACGTGGTGGTCAACGTGACCTCCAGCCTGTCGACGTTCGACATCCGGCTGGAACGCGCCGCGCGCAGCCTCGGCGCGGGACCCGTCTCCGCCTTCCTGCGGGTCACCATCCCCGGCATCCTGCCGGGCATCGGAGCCGGCGCGCTGTTCGCCTTCTCCCTGTCGTTCGACGAGGTCGTCGTCTCGATCTTCCTCACCACCGCCCAGCTCACCACCCTGCCGGTCGCCATGTGGTCGGGCGTGACCGTCGCGATCGACCCGACCGTCGCGGCGATCTCCAGCCTGCTGGTCGTCGTCACCATGGCGATCGTCATCGGCATGGGGGTGGCACGCGCGCTGGGCACCCGTCTGCGGCGCCGCAGATCGGCCGCATGGTCCAAGACCTTCGAAGGGAGCCAGCGGTGACACCGCGCCCCAGTGACATCGAGTTCCTCGACATCACCAAGCACTACGCCGACGTCCGTGCCCTGGCGGGAGTGAGCCTCCACGTCAAGGAGGGCGAGCTGATCACGCTCCTCGGCGCCAGCGGCTCGGGCAAGTCGACGCTCCTCGGCATCCTCGCCGGGTTCGTCGAGCCGACCTCGGGCCGGGTCCTGCTCGGCGGGCGCGACGTCACCCGCATCCCGCCGCACCGGCGGGGCCTGGGGATGGTGTTCCAGAACTACGCGCTCTTCCCCCACATGACGATCGCCGACAACGTCGCCTTCCCGCTGCGCCGCAGGCGGGTGCCCAAGGCCGAGATCGGCGACCGGGTGCGCCGCGCGCTGGACCGGGTGCGGCTCGGCGCGCACGGGCACCGGTTCCCCTCGGAGCTGTCCGGCGGCCAGCAGCAGCGCGCCGCGGTGGCCCGCGCCATCGGCTACGAGCCTCCCGTCCTGCTCATGGACGAGCCGCTCGGCGCCCTCGACCGCAAGCTGCGCGACGAGCTCCAGCAGGAGATCAAGGCGCTGCACCAGGAACTCGGCATCACCTTCCTGTACGTCACGCACGACCAGGACGAGGCGCTGACCCTGTCGGACCGCATCGTGCTGCTGCGCGAGGGCGGGATCGAGCAGATCGGCACGCCCCGCGAGCTGTACGAACGCCCGCAGACGCTGTACGCCGCACGTTTCCTCGGCGATTCGGGCGTCCTCCACGGCACCTACGACGGCGGCTTCACCGCGGCGGACGGCGTCCGCCTCCGGACTCCCGGCGCTCCGGGCGTCTCCGGTCCGGCCTGCCTGGTCCTGCGGCCCGAGCACGTGACCTTCGCCGACGGCGGCGACGGCGCCAACACGGTCGAGGGGACGGTCACCGCCGCCGCCTACCTCGGCTCCTTCTCCCGCTACGAGGTCACGACCGCCTCCGGCGACGTCCTCTGCGTCAAGGCCGAGGGAGACGGCGCCCGCCTGGTCGGCGACCGGGCGCGGGTGACCTGGCGGCCCGGCGACGGCGTCGTCCTGCCCGGCCCCCGATGACCCTCAAGCCCTCGCGAGAACCCAGGAGATCACGATGAACCCCGAGACGAAGGCACCCGCCCCGTACGTGGTGCGCGGCGGAGAGCTGCGCATGCACCGCTACCACCCCCTGTCCGAGCTCGGCTACGCCGAGGCGCCCGGCGGCGGCTTCCTGGCGGACGTGGTGATGGGCATGGTCCGCACCCAGGCGCCACGCGAGTTCGACTTCCACATCGAGCACGACGAGATGCTCTTCATCCACCGCGGCTCGATGGAGCTGCGCATCGGGGACGAGGTGCACCGGCTGGGGCCCGGCGACATGGTCGCGCTGCCCGCGGGCACCGACGTCACCTACGTCTACACCGAGGAGACGGAGATCGTCTTCGCGTGCGCGCCGGACGAGGCGCGGGCCGAGCGGCTGGCGCTGACCCGGGACGGCGGCTGACCGCACAGGACTTCCAGGGCGACGGCCCTGGATCGAGCCGGGACCCGGGACCCGGCGGCAGGACCACGGACCAGATGGCGTAGGGGGACGGCGGCCGGTCACGTGGCGGTTCCACAGCGAAAGGGAAAGACAATGACCATTCGGCGCAAGGCTTCGGCCGCGCTGCTGACAGCCGTCCTCGGGCTCACCGCCGCGTGCGGCGGCTCCGGCGGGTCCGGCGGCACCGGGCGGACCCTCACCTACCAGGGCTGGGGCGGCTACTACCAGAAGGCGCAGATCGCCGACTGGCTGGAGCCGTGGTCGAAGAAGACGGGCAACGACTTC
Source organism: Actinomycetes bacterium (assembly GCA_023425615.1). Classification (GTDB taxonomy): domain Bacteria; phylum Actinomycetota; class Actinomycetes; order Streptosporangiales; family Streptosporangiaceae; genus Actinocorallia. Next base: position 6,369 of record JAFACJ010001149.1, on the reverse strand, counting down.
GTCGAGGGCTCGCCCACCGACTACGCCAAGCTCGAAGCCCAGGTGAAGGCGGGCAAGACGGTCTGGGACCTGGTCGACGTCGCACCGCACTACGCGGTCCGCGGCTGCGCCGCCGGCAACCTGGAGAAGATCGACTACACGGTCGTCGACAAGTCCAAGCTGCCCGCCAACATGGTGAGCGACTGCGGCGTCCCCATCGGGACCCTGGGATACCTGCTGTCCTACAACACCGAGAAGACCGGCGCTGCCAAGCCCGCCTCGTGGGCGGACTTCTACGACACGAAGAAGTTCCCCGGCAAGCGCGCCGTCTGGCGGTACGCGACCGGAGGCCAGTTGGAGACCGCCCTCCTCGCCGACGGGGTTCCCGCAGACGGGCTCTACCCGCTGGACGTGGACCGCGCCTTGAAGAAGCTCTCCTCGATCCGCGACGACGTCGTCTTCTTCGACACCGGCGACCAGATGCTCCAGCTCCTGTCGTCGGGCGAGGTCAGCATGGCGATCGGCTGGCACTCGGAGATCCTGAAGGCGCAGCAGGAGGACGAGCCGCTGGCCGTCGACTGGAACCAGCACCTGGTCACCTGGGACGACTACGTCATCCCCAAGGGCTCCAAGAACAAGGACCTGGCCATGGACCTGATCAACTACGCGCTCGGCGCGCAGCAGCAGGCAGACGTCACCAACGGCAGCTACTACGGCCCGGTCAACCCCGACGCCGACGCCCTGGTCAAGCCGGAACTGGCGCACGGCCTGCCCAGCAGCCCCGAGAACAAGGACAAGGGCATTCCCGTCGACAACACCTGGTGGGCGGAGAACTACGCCAAGACCTCCGCCACCTGGACCTCCTGGGTCACCGGCTCCTGACCCGCGCCCCTTGGGGGCCGGAACCGCACGCCGGCGGTTCCGGCCCCGGCCGCGTGCCGGTGACCGGGTTTTCGCAATGAGCATCCGGGAAACTCCCGGCTCGACCATGATGTGGGGGTGGCCCAGAGCTTCTCCTACCGGGACGCGGTCCGGCTCCTCGGCGGCGCGGGCGGCGGCGTGGTGCAGGCGCTCGACAACGCGCTGGGCGCCGCGCTGCTGGCCGGTACCGCGGGCGGCAGCGAACTGGCGATCGGCCTCTTCGACGGCAAGGCCGAGGCGACACGGCTCAGCCGCGGCCTGGTGAGCGGACTGATGGCCCGGCTGAGCGGGCTCAACCGGGTCGAGCAGACCGATCGGCTGGTCGCCGCGCACACGATCGTCGCCTACGCGGGCTACTTCGAGGTCGTCACCGAGGCGGACTGGCCGTTCCGCGGCCGTGAGCTCACCTTCACCCGTGACGAGCAGCTGCTCATGGGAAGCGGCCAGGCGTCCGCGTCGCCGCGGCTGCGCGACCAGATCGACGACCTCGTCACGCAGTCCTGCGGCGGTTTCGACATGGAGGCCGTCCAGTTCCTGCATACGACCCTCAACCTGAGGCTGTCGCGGTTCGTCACCGGCCTGGATGTGTGGGACGGGCTCTCGGGCGCCGACCGCGACCGGGCGCGCGCCCTCTTCGACGGCCTGCCGGCGCTCGCGCTGACCCGCTACCGGGAACTGCTCCGCCAGCTCATCACCGACTTCCCGCTGATGGCCGTGTGGACGGGAGAAAGGGAGCACGCGGAGACCCAGGCCGGCCTGGCCGCCATCGGCGTCAGCCTCCAGCAGCTGCGTGACGGCCTCGACCGGTTGCAGCAGGGCGGCGGCACGGCGCAGGGCGGGCTCGCCGCCCTGGCCAAACGCTACAAGCGCGTCCTGGAACGGCCCGAGGACGAGGACCTCGACCTGCCCGCCGGAATCGTCCTTCCGCCGCTGGACGTCGCGCACCTCGACCCCCGGTTCCGCGCCGCCGACGAACTGCGCGGCGGCGCCTACGACGAGGAGAGCTGGTGGGACGCCTACCCGGTGCAGGACGACCTGTGCTCCCATCTGCTGCGCTACCTGGTCTCACCGGAGGTCGGCACCCGCCCGATGCTCGTCCTGGGCCGTCCGGGGTCCGGCAAGTCGGCGCTGTCGAAGGTCCTGGCCGCGCGGCTGGCCGAGGCCGGCTTCCTCGTCGTCCGCGTCGATCTCGCCGAGTACGGCGGCATCCGCGACATCCAGGACCAGATCGAGCGGGCGGCACGGGATGCGACGGGCACCGATCTCAGATGGGACGAGCTGGCGCGGGTCGCGCAGCGGGTGCTCCTCGTGGTGATCCTCGACGGGCTCGACGAATGGCTCCAGGACGCCGACCAGAGCCAGCGCGACTTCCTGGAGCGGGTGGCGCGGTTCCAGGAGCGCGAGGCGGACGCCGACCGGCCCGTGGCGGTCCTCGTGACGGTCCGCACCAATCTGGCGCGGCAGGTGCGCCCTCCCCGGGAGGGGATCTGGGCGATCAAACTCGAACCCTTCGCCGACCGGCAGATCGGCAGGTGGCTGGAGGTCTGGGAGAGCGCCAACGCCGCGGCCCTGGCCGGCCGCGCCGAACCGCCGCTCCCGCTCGACACCGCGCTGCGCTACCGCGAGCTGGCCGGGATCCCGCTGTACCTCGCCTATCTGGCGGTCCGCGGCCTCGACACCGGCCTCCCCGCCCACGGCACCGACCTCACCGGCCTGCTGGAACACCTGCTGCGCGCCTACACCCGCAGGGAGGTCCACAAGTCCGACCCCGCCCTCGACGGAGGCGACCTCGAGGAGAAGGTCGAAGACCTGCTGGCGCGTCTCACCCTGGTCGCGACGGGCATGTTCACGCGCGACCGGCGCGGGATCACCAAGCCCGAGCTGACCGACGACCTCGCCGCGCGCCCGCCCGGCCCCGCCTCCCGGCCGGGCCGGGCGCTGCCGCCGACGGACGGGATCGTCGGCAGGTTCGACTTCGACATCGAACCCGAGACCGGATCGCCTGAGCCGCTGGTGCGGTTCCACTACGGGCTGTTCGGCGACTACCTCGTCGCCCGGTGGGTCTTCCGCACGCTGCGCGCCGCGCTCCCGTCGGCCCGGCGTCACCAGCCGCCGCGCGACCTCGGCCTGGAGGAGATCCTGTCGGCGGCGCCGCTGCCCGGGCACCCCGAGATCGTCACCCACCTGACGGCGCTGCTGGAGACCCTGCCCGCGGCCGAGAGACAGGACATCTTCCAGCTGCTCGTCCAGGCGCTTCACACCCCGGCCCGCGGCCCCTTGAGCATGGCACGGCACGCTTTCCACACCGCGAACCTCGTCCTGCTGATGACACTGGCCCATGACGGCGACCTGCGCGTCGGCTCGCTCTTCCCCCGGTCCGCCGAACCCCTGGGGGACTGGAGACGCCTCACCGGCCTCTGGCACACCCAGCTCACCACCGAGCAGTGGGCCGGCCTGGCCCGCGCCCTCCACGCCGAACGCCTCACCACCGGGGGACACGACGACATCCGCCTGACCCGCGCCCCCTGGGGCGTCCCCGCGCCGAGCGGCGGCCACGGGCCCGGCGGCGGGTGGGAGACGATGCCCGCCGGGGGGACGGCGCGCAGACGGGTGGGCCGGTTCGCGGACTGGACGGAAGGGGGGCGCCTGCTGGACGACCCGGCCAGGGATCTGATCACCGAACTGCTGCGCCCCCTCCACGAGTACGCCGAGGACGCGGTCTTCACCGAGGTGCGGTTGCCGGACGGGCGGGTGCTCCCGCTGGCCGGGGCACTCGTGGAACTGCATCTGGCGTCGCTCCGCACCGGCGATCCGGACGCGCTGCGCGCGCTCTTCAGGGACTACCTCGCGGTGGTCGCGACCACCTACGATCCTCTTGGCGGCCCTGACCAGCCGCTGCCGTGCGTCGTGGTGCTGCTGCGGCAGATCTCCCTCGACGCGCCACGGCTGGGTGAGGACTTCCGCCGCGAGGCCATGGCGGCGCTGGACTGGCTGCCGGAGATCACCTCCGCCGAGGTCCGGACCTGGGCCGCGGCGGCGTTCGGAGACCTCGGCTACGGATCCACCAGGGGGAGTGAGGATGCCTGACCACCTGAGTTTCCGTGATGCCGTCAGGATCCTCGGCTCCGCATCGCCGACGCCCGTCGAGCCGTCGCTCGGCCAGGTCGTCCGGCTGGGCAAGAGGGTCCTGCGCGACGTCGCCGAAGAGGGGCGGGGCCCGGATCGAGCGGAGCGGGCCGAGGCGGTCGAGGCGGTCTGCGTGGTCGCCGGGTTCACCGCCTACCTTGAGGCGGTCATCGAGACGGCGGGCTCCAGCGAGGAGTTCGGGGAGGCGCTGGGCGCCGCCTCCATCGGCGCGCTCCTGGTCCGGTTCCACGGATCGCCTTCGGAGACCGGGGACCGCGGCCTCGTCGCCGCGGGCTTCTCCGAAGCGGACTTCCTGGCGTTGGGGCGGGAACTCACGCGCGTCCTGACGCCCTCCGAGGCGCGGTCGTCCGACCCGTACTTCCGTGAACTGTCCCGGCGGCTTCTGGGAGGGGCGGTGGAACGCGCGGTCACCGGGCAGCGGACGCTGCTCGACGACCTTGCCTTGGCGTTCCCGGAGCTCAGGGCGTGGACGTCCGACGAGCATGACAGGAGCGGCGAACACCCTCTCCTCTGGTACTACCGGAACGAGATCGACCGGATCTCGACAGGTCCGGGCGGTTTCGGGTCCCTCACCCTTGCCGAGTCCTACGTCGAGCCCCCGTTCCGGACCGGCCATGGGGAGGGCGGCGGCCTCCGCTGGGATGAGACCGAGACCGGAGAGGGCCTGCTGACTTCCATCGCCTCTTTCCTGGCCTCGGCGGAGGCGACGAACGCGCTCCTGCTGGTCCTGGGCGATCCGGGCTCCGGCAAGTCCGCCCTCACCAAGATCCTCGCCGGGACGCTGCCGTCGTCGGGGTTCTTCCCGGTCAGGGTGCCGCTGCGCGACGTCCCCTCGGACGCCGACCCGCGGACCCAGATCGAGATGGCGGTCTGGAGCGACATCGGTGAACGGCTCTCCTGGTTCGAACTGGCGAGCCAGGCGGGTGGGAGACGCCGCGTCGTCATCCTCGACGGTCTGGACGAGATGCCCCAGGACGGCCTCTCCCGGCAGGCGTCCTACCTGGAGCAGATCGCGCGGTTCCAGGAGCGGGAAGCGGAGCGAGGACGTCCGACCGCGGTCGTGGTGACGGTCCGGTCGTCCGCCGTCTCCTTCTACAGCATCCCGTACCGCAGGACGCGGGCGCTCAGGCTTGAGCCCTTCGACATCGAGCGGGTGTCCCGCCTGCTCTCCCTCCGCGGCGAGAGGGAACCCGCGGCGCGCCGCCTGCTGGCGGAGCTGGCCGCGGAAGACGGTCCGCGCGGGCGTGAGTTCGTGGGCAACCCCCTGCTCCTGCTCGCCTTGACGGCTGCCGCACAGGACCGTCCTCACGTGCGTGTGACCTCCCGGACCGACCTGTACGAGCGGGTCCTGCGGAGCCTGGTCGCGCGGGACGCCGGGGCGCGGGCGGCGCACGAGCCTTCGGATGCCCCCGTCTCGGAGGAACTGGACCGGCTGTCGGTCGCCGCCCTGGGCATGTTCAACCGGGGCAGGACCTGGGTGACCAGGGACGAGCTGGCGGCCGACCTGGAGGCGCTGCTCCCCTACACGAGGCGGCCCTTCACCGGACGGGAGCCGCTCTTCCGGCAGGCCCATCAGGCGTTCCCCGAGGCGGAGCCCGTCTTCGAGTTCGTCCACGCATCGTTCGGCGAGTTCCTGACCGCCCGGTTCATCGCCACGGAACTGGAGGAGCAGGCACGCCTGTCGTTCGAACTCCGGCGCAGGCCCGTCGACGTCTCCACGCTGCGGAACACGCTCGCGTTCGCTCCGCTGCCCGGACGGGCGGGGATCACCGACCACCTCGGCGATCTGCTGCGCGACCCCTCCCACGAAAGGAAGCGCGTGGGGCGGCTGGTGCTCGACCTGTGGCGGCGCGCAGACGAGGACGAGTCAGAGCCCCGCGCCCTGCCCGTGCGCAGGGGCACCGCACAGAGGTACTCCACCTACACCCTGAACCTGCTGACGCTGCTCCTGCTCGTGTCCGACGAGCCGGTCTCGGTACGCGGCCTCTTCGGCGAGGAGCCCGATCCGATCGGCCGGTGGACGTCGCAGACGCGCTGCTGGCGGGCTTTCGAGGATCCGGACGCCCTGTCGTGGCTCTCGCGGACGGTCGGAGTCCGGCGCGTCCAGGGCGGCGCCGAGCCCGATCTCCTCCTGAGCCTGGACCGCGAGCCCGCGCCGGTCCCGGCGACGGACCTGTCCTGGCACGACGCGGCTCCTGCGGCCCTCGAGCGCCGGCGCTGGGCGTATCTGGCCGCCGACCGCGAGGAGGACCTGTACCTCGACGCGCTGCGCCCGTTCGCGCGGATGCTCGGCGAGGAGGAGTTCCTCGGTGTCCTCCGGCC